>JBBSVS010000040.1:0-3332 GCA_038046665.1 Thermoplasmatota archaeon | reverse complement strand
CGTCGTCCACGGGCGCTAGAGGAGCTCGCGGCTGTACACGGTGCGGCCCTGGGTACGGAAGCCCAGCGACTTCCAGAATGCCGCCGCGGCCGCGTTCGACGGGAGGACCTCCAGGTCGATGCGGTCCACGTGCATGGCCTTCGCTTCCTCGAGGAGCTTCGTCGCGAGGGCCCGCCCGACGCCTTTCCTGCGCGTCGCGGGGTCCACGAAGAAGTCCTGGACCACGAGCATGCGGCCCAGTTCCGCGGACGGCTGGTACACCGCTAGGGCGACACCCAAGATTGTCCTCTTCTCGCGGGCCACGAGGATGACGCCGGGAAAGCGGTTCTTCAGGAGCTGGTCCACGGCCCACGTGATGCGCTCGGGCTTCGGCTTGACGCCCTCGGAGACGTAGTAGGCGGCGATGAGGCGTTCGACGTCAAGGCGGTCGGGAGGCACGGCGCGCTCGACGAGGACCATCAGGCGCCGCGAGTCAAGGCGGGCGTATAAGGCTTACGCGCGGGTCGTCAGAAGAGGACGACACGGACGACCTCGCCCTTCTCCACGAGGTCCACGTTCGCGGGAATCTCGATGTAGCCGTCCGCGTGGGCCATGGAGGTAATCGCGCTGCTCTCCTTGTACGCCGGCACAGCGAGGCCGCCCTCCAAGCGGACCGTGTGGAACTCCACGCGGCCGATCACGCTCACGAGGCGCTTGGCCATGGGCGCTTCGACCACGCGCTCGAGGACCGGCGGCAGGCGGGCCATCTTCCGCAACAGGGGGACCAGGAGCATATAGCAGTTGCTCAGGCAGGAGGTCGGGTAGCCCGGCATGCCGAGGACCGCCTTGCCGCCCACGCGCCCGAGGACCGTGGGCTTGCCCGGCTTCACGGCAATCCCGTGGAACAGGAGGTCGCCCATGGAGCGCAGCACGTCGATGATCATGTCCTTCTCGCCCACGCTGGACCCGCCGGAGAAGAGGACGAGGTCCGCGGCCACGGCCTTGCGCACGGCGCCCCGCAACGACTCCATGCGATCGGCCACGC
Organism: Thermoplasmatota archaeon; assembly: GCA_038046665.1. GTDB lineage: Archaea > Thermoplasmatota > Thermoplasmata > RBG-16-68-12 > RBG-16-68-12 > RBG-16-68-12. Next base: position 2,308 of record JBBSVS010000040.1, on the reverse strand, counting down.
GGCCCAGGAGGAGCGGTTCCGCGCCATTCTCGCGGACGACGGAGGCCATCGTGTTCGAGTTGATGTCGTACACCTGGCCGGGGCGGATCGGTTTGCCGGGTGGGACGACTTCATCGCCCGTGGTCAGCACGGCGACGCGCGGCTTCGCGAAGACCTTCACGCGGTCCCGGCCGATCGCCGCGAGCGCGCCCACCTTCGCAGGCGTGAGCCATTCCCCCGCGCGGACGACGACGGAGCCCTCGCGTATGTCCTCGCCCCGGCGGGAGACGTGCTCGCCCGGATGCACGGGCCGGTAGACCTTGACGAGGTCGCCCTCGCGCTCCGTGTCCTCGACCATGACGACCGCGTCGGCGCCCTTGGGCAGCGTGGAGCCCGTGGCGACCTCGGAGCAGCGGCCCTTCGTCACGCGCTTCGTCGGCACGCTGTCCGCGTACAGCGTCTCGAGGAGGCGCAGCGGGGCGGGCTTGAACTTCCCTGCGGGGAACGTGGCCTTCGCGAGGACCGCGTAGCCGTCCATGGCCGCGCGGTCCGCCAAGGGGACGTCGATGGACGCGGTCACGTCCTCCGCGATCACGCGGCGCAGGGCGTCGAGGAGCGGGACCGTCTCCGTGCGGTCCACGGGCCGCACGAGGTCCACGGCCATCGTGAGGGCCTCGTCCAGGGAGATGAGGGTCTTGAACGGGCGCATGCCATGCTTGCGGCCTTCGTGGTGCGCGTGGGCCGTCATCGGTTCATCACCCCGACCGCGTGGCTGAGTTCTGGGAGGATGAGCTTCTCCATCGCGAGGCGGCAGGCGTCCGGAGATCCGGGCAGGCAGAAGATGAGGTGGCCATGGTAGACGCCCGCCATGGCGCCGGAGAGCATGGACGCGCTCCCGATCTCGTCGTAGGAGAGACGGCGGAAGATCTCGCCGAACCCCGGCAGCGTGCGCTCGAAGAGCGGGGCCAGCGTGGGGATCGTGACGTCCCGGCGGGAGAGTCCGGTGCCGCCGTTCGTGATGACCGCGTCGCAGGTCCAGGAGGCCTGCTCGACCGCGTCCGCGATCGCCTTCGCCTCGTCCTTCACGACCGCATGGAAGAGGACCTTGTGGCCCGCCTTCAGCAGGAGCTCCCGGATGAGTTTGCCCGAATCGTCCGTCGCCTCCGTGCGGCTGTCGGAGCTCGTGACGATCCCGCACTTCACCGACGCGGGAGAATGATCCTTGTGGTCCTGGTGGACGGGCATGGGCAGGAGGAGAAGACCAGCCAAGGTCAAAAGGTTCGCCCCGCAAGTTAACCTCATTCAAGGTTAACGAGGATTCCTCCCTGACACTTCCGGAATGACCTGTTGTAGAGGCATCTTGTCGGCGCCCATGCGGTGCCCGCCTAGGGCGCTGAGCATCGAGTTCGCCGATTCCATGTTGGTCACGGAATCACCCAGAACGCTGCATCATGGACCTCGATGTCCGGTCATGCGTTGTGGGCGTTCCCCACTCGCGGCCTGAAGTTTCGGCCTCCGGTCAAGGCCGCCCGGTTCGGGATCTTCGAACTCGCAACAAGCTTCCCCGACTCCGCCCCCATTTTCTGATCAGCTCGCGTGGCCACCCGAGCTGCCGGGCGATTCCTCCCATTCCGGAGTCCTCTTTCACGAAGCCCAACGGATCGTCCCAACGCTTTTCGACGAATTCGAAGGGTATGTGGAAGGGACGTCGCTCTCGCCAGTCCCAGCCAATGAACAACGGGCCCAGAGCATCAGCATAGAATGCGGTCGCTACGACAACGCCCCTTCTTTCGCCCCCACCCGAGAGCCATGAGGAGACATTGTATAGCGTAGGGCATTTGTCGCCGAGTCACACGACGAATTCATTGAGCCGTGCCTCAGCGGGTTTCATGGCCCGATCATACCGTTTTTCTCCACCGAGTTCCAGCCAGTCCAGGTAGTGCGTGTGGCCGAATACGATTCCGACGTCCTTCGGGATCCCCTTGCTTTGACGGACCTTGGCCCACCACTTGACGAAGCCCTTCAGTGCCAAGTCCCGGTTGTATCGAAGTCCACCGACCAGACGCCACGACCGCCAACCAATGCGCATGTACAGCCGAGGGAGCCAGAACAGCGGAAGCCCCAGGATCAGAAGCCAGTCAACGGGCAAAGACGGATAGCTGAAATACACGAGCAGGGTCGCAACCCACAGCGCGGCGAACACCCAAGCATAGTCCCCCAGGGCCGCGCCCGCTTGTCGTACCGGGGCGAGCAGGGGCCAGAACTTTCCAATGCGGCCGTGGAGAATCGGATCGAACTGGTGGCCGTGGATGAAGATGTAGTTGCGATC
>JBBSVS010000039.1:0-5800 GCA_038046665.1 Thermoplasmatota archaeon | reverse complement strand
CGTCGTCGGGGTGTACTGGACCTGGTAGGCGTTCCGCACAGTCCCGCTCGTGTCCATCCCGTACGCCCAGTTCGTCCCGTACTTCGACTTGAAGCCCTCGATTGTAGCCTTCGTGTCCGCGGGGGGCACGAAGCCGATGAGGCTCACGCTCAGGAACCGCACGCCCCGGCCCGAGTAGTTCTGGAAGACGAAGGGCAGAACGTCGCGGGCCTCGAGCTGGCATGCGCTGCAGTCCACGTCCATGAGCTCGAGGACGACGGGGGATTCGCGATACGAGGAGAGGGTCACCGTGCCGACGGTGGACGTCTCCACGGTGAAGTCGGGCGCGACCTGCCCCACTCCCGGCCCGATCCCTCGCAAGGGGTTCCAGATCGCCAGGATCAGGATCACCGCGACGACGACGGCGATGATCGCGACCCACCGCATCCCCTTCGTCGTGATTGCGGGCCGCGCGGCGGCCTTCGCCCGCTGCGCCTCCCGACGCTCCTGCTCCGTGAGGGCCGACGTGAGGTCGACGTCCGCGCGGGGATGCTGGTTCCTCAGGTGCCGCTCGAGGTTCTCCACCTTCACCGGCACGCCGCAGACCGGGCACTTCTTCGTCGCCATGGAGCAATCGAGAAGGGTGGGGCCCTCGATATAAATCTCCCGTACGTATGACTCCGGGAGAAGCTACGGCCGGCACGGGCTCGCGTAGGGGCATATAGGCGGGAGCGGATTGCGGATGCCGCAGGGTTAGCGATGCCGGAGGAACCGTTCCCCTTCCAATCGCGCCGGTCGCCGGTCTACGCCACGCGGGGCATGGTCGCCTCGAGCCAGCCCCTCGCGACGCAGGTAGGCCTCGAGGTCCTGATGCGGGGCGGGAACGCGGCGGATGCCGCCGTCGCGACGGCGGCTGCGCTGAACGTGACGGAGCCGACGTCCACGGGGTTGGGTGGGGACTGCTTCGCGCTCTTCTACGAGGGCAATTCCGGTAAGGTCACCGCGCTCAACGGCTCGGGGCGCGCTCCTGCGGGACTCACGCTCGACCTCCTCCGGGAACAAGGCTTCGGGCGCGAGCTCCCCCCGTACCACGCCCACACAATCACGGTGCCGGGAGCGTGCGCGGGGTGGTGCGACCTCGTCGAGCGGCACGGCCGCCTGCCGATGGGTCCGATCCTCGAACCCGCCATCCGCTTGGCCGAAGAGGGGTTCCCCGTCGCGCCCATCACGGCCTACTCCTGGGGACGAGGTGCGGAGAGACAACTCCTCGACGCACCGGGCGGGCGAGAACTCCTGATCGACGGTCGTGCACCCCGGGCGGGAGAGGTGTTCCGGAACCCCGGCTTGGCCCGCACGCTGAGGGCCATCGCGGAGGGAGGGAAGGAGGCGTTCTACGAAGGTGACATCGCCAGGAAGATCTCAGCCGCGGTCAAGGGAGCGGGCGGCGTGATGACGGAGGAAGACCTCGCGGCCCATCGCTCCACCTGGGATGAGCCCATCCGCGCGGTCTACAAGGGCGTGCGACTCCACGAGTGCCCGCCGAACGGTCAGGGCCTCGTGGCGCTCCTGGCCCTGAACATCCTCTCGAACTTCGAACTGCCTCGGGAAGCGCTCTCGGCTTCGCGGCTGCATCTCGTGATCGAGGCCCTGCGGCTCGCCTTCGCGGATGGCGGCTGGCATGTGGTGGATCCGTCCTTCGCGAAGATCCCACTGCAGGGACTGCTCAGCTCCGCCTACGCGAAGGAGCGGGCGCGCCTCGTGGACCTACGCCGGGCGAGGCTCGACCGGTCGCACGGGACACCCCCGATGGGCTCCGACACCGTCTACTTCAGCGTGGTCGACGGCCAGGGCAACGCGTGTTCCTTCATCAACAGCAACTACATGGGCTTCGGCACGGGGATCGTCCCGGAAGGGACGGGCTTCTCCCTCCAGAACCGCGGGCACAACTTCTCCCTCGATCCTGCGCACCCCAACGCTCTCGCGCCGGGCAAGAGGCCTTATCACACGATCATCCCCGCGATGGCGACGCGAGAGGACGGTTCCCTCTACGCCTCCTTCGGCGTGATGGGCGGGTTCATGCAGCCCCAGGGTCACGTCCAGGTCCTCCTGGCCCTCGTGGAGGACGGTCTCAATCCGCAGGCCGCGCTGGATCGACCCCGGATCTGTCTCGACGAGGGGATCCCGGGAGGCGACGTGGCCCTCGAAGAGGGAATCCCGGCTCCGATGATGCGGGAGCTGACGCAGATGGGACACCGCGTGTCCTTCGTGACCGGTCACGAGCGGGCCCTCTTCGGACGCGGCCAGATCATCCTGCGCGACCCGTCCAGCGGCGTGCTCTGCGGCGGCAGCGATCCCCGGGCGGACGGCTGCGCCATGGGCTTCTAGCGCCCGTGGGCGGTGTGCGGGAAAAAGTATGGGGACGCAGGGATTTGAACCCTGATCGACGGGTTTCTCCCGGGCGGGGAGCGACCCACGCCCGTTGTTTGCGAATCATGGGTCCGCGCTCCAGTCAGTCATCACCGGATCAGCAAACCCGTTCGCAATCACGCCCATGACTGGAGCCCGTAATTCTACCAGGCTAAACTACGTCCCCATGGACCCGTGGGCGGCGGAAGTTTCGCGGCCCTTATCTAGCTTTGCGTGGCGGGTCGCCCGGGCGACACGTTGCGGGCCGCCCGGTGGGTGGTCCACAGCTCGCGCGCGATCGCGGCGATGAGGAGAACCTCGACGGACTTCGAGACGATGCCCAGGGGCGCGAAGCGGTAGTAGAGGTCCTGGGTCACGAGAGGAAGCGTCGTGAGGCGGGAGGCCAGGTACAGGGCGATGAGGCCTGCGGCCGCGAGCATCCAGCCCTTCAGAACCGTTCGGCTCCCGTGCAACAGGAAGAAAGCCCCGATCCACTGGAGGGGCGCCAGGACGATGAAGAAGGCGACGACGAGCAGATCGATGTGCTCCCCGATCGCGAGGACATGGATGGCTCCGTCCGTGAAAAGGAGATAGGTGGCCGCGACCCGCGCACCGTTCTTCGGGTCCCACAGGACCTCCGGGTGGTCCAGGTAGTAGCCCGCGAAGATGAAGCCCAGCGCCCACGGCGCAACAAGGAGATGACTGAGATCGGCTCCGCTGTACCCAACCTCGAAGCCGCCGGAGAGGGCGACGTTCGCCTCGATCGCCGCGCCGACGGCCAGGAGCGCGAACCCTCCCATGATGAGGGCCAGCCCTGACGTAGGTCGGGACCTGAGCATGTTAGGAAATAACACGCGGTCCGTTACAAGTACCTTTACCGAAAACGCGCCCGAATCAGACTAGCGCTGGCGCATCTTCTGCTCGCGCTTGCGGCGGCGCATCCGCTTCTTGCGCCATTTCCAGCGCATCTTGCCGCGCTTCTTCCACGCGCGCGAGCTGCGTTTCATGGGTAACGGCGCGGCGTATTGGCCTGCTTCTTAAGTAGTTTCCGCCCGGGACTGAGCCCTTCCGAAAACATTCATCCCGTCCCCGGGGATACGTCCCGCCTCGATGTCGCGAATCGAGTTCCTCCCTTGCCTGTACCGCGACCGGGACGGCACGATTCAGGAGCGGGAGTACCCGAAGACGGAGCCCGATCCGTACGACGTCCCCGCGGACCTGTACTGCTCCTCCTACGAGGTCCAGAAGGGCCTCATCGGTCCCCCGCGCCTCGGGAATTTGGAGGTCGTGATCTTCAACACGCGCGGCTACCGCCGCGACCTGGCCCTCGAGCAGGAGGCCCGCGAGCGGCTCGTCCGAGCGCTCCTCGCGAGGGAGGGACCCGACATTGTCCAGGCCGCGGGCGGCATCGCCGCGGTGAAGGCCCGGATCGACGTGGGCCCCTGGTGGGAGGAACGCTCCTGATCGCTCACCCGCGCCGCGCGTAGAACACGTTTCCAGGACCGATGTAGTCCGGTCCCTCGCCCCACGCGACGTGCACGCTGCTGCCCGCGACCGCGATTCCGTAGTAGTCCCCGTACGTGAACTCGAACCCGTTCGCGCGCTGGTACTTATAGCCGAGGTCGCGGTTCAGGATCGTCTCCGCGCTCCAGGTCCGTCCGCCGTCCGAAGATGTTCGGTAGTACGTATTGAACCGGCCGAGGCGGTTGTCCATCCAGGACACATGGACCGTGCCCGCGGCCCCGCCCTCAATCGCGGGGAACAGGTGGTACGCGGAGCTCACCCCGTCCGCGTGGATCGTCGTACGCGCGCTCCACTTCCGGCCTCCGTCCGTCGAGGACTGGAACCAGACGAAGGGCGGCCCCCGGTCCACGAGCCCGGCGTTGTACGCGACGTACACGGTGTCGGTCGAGTCCACGCCGACGACCATCTGCGGGCCCCAGAAGTCCCAGCCGCAGGAGAACTCGCTGCAGTCCGGCCCAGGCGGCAGGTTCTCCGCGAGCGTGATGAAGGACCATGTGCGCCCGAAGTCCATGGACTTCGTGAGGAAGACCTCCTGGGGTCCGAGCGCGTTCCCGCTCTGGTGCACCCCGACCCAGCTGAAGTACACGTTCCCCATGGAGTCCACGACTCCGCCGGAGGTGAGGGTCCAACCTGTGTCACTCGACCTCCAGTTGACCTGCACGGGATTGAACGTCCGGCCGCCGTCCTCGCTCCAGGACACGTAGTACCGCTGGCCGATGCTGAACGACACGTACACGCGCTGGCCCTGGACCGCGAGGCCGACCTTGTCGGTCCACGACTCCTTGATCCCGACGTTTGCGCGCACGGCCGCCGACCATGTCTCGCCGAAGTCGTCCGACCGCTGGACGAGCGTGTCCTTGCCGCTCAGGTACGAGACCCACACGCTCCCCGCCGCGTTGACCGCGAGCTGTAGGTCGATTTGGTACTCCGCCGCGGGGTTCAGGACCTTCGGCGCGCCGAAGGTGCGGCCTCCGTCATGGGATGCCTGGACCATGGCGACCGGGCTGCCGCAGAAATCGCAGCTCGGGACCTCTCCGAAGTGGGCCCACGCGACGTACACGTTCCCGCGTCCGTCCGCCGCGACGTCCGGCTCCCAGTCGTCTCCCGCGGGATAACCCATCACCCGGGGCGCGATGAAGGTCACCTTGCCGGTGGCGCCCACCGCAGGCGCCACGAGCAGCATGCCGACCACCACGGCAAAGCCCACCGCGAGGAGCCTCGCGCTCCGCCGTCTCCCGTCCTCCATTGAGAACCCCCGGCCGGGCAGGGGCGTGGAGATTACTTAACAAGTGCGGCCCTCCGATCTGCGATATTCACACTGGCGGGCCCAAAGGGTTCCGATTCTTTAAGCGGTCCGACGATGATAAGGGAGCCCCTCGGGAGAGGAAGTTCCGATGGCCAAGATCGATTCGCTGAGCCACGTGGGTGTGTTCGTCCGCGACCAGAAGAAGGCGAAGGAGTTCTACACGAAGAAGCTCGGGCTGAAGGTCCGCAGCTTGATCCCGAAGATGGGCTACCTCGCCCTCGGCGCCACGAAGGGCGGGGAGGATGCGAGCCTGAACCTCTGGCAGCCCACGCGGGAGATGTGGGGACCCGAGTATGACGACGCAGTCAAGCAGATCGGCGTGGTCACGGGGATCGGGTTCCGCACGACGAACCTGGAGAAGACGATCGCGGATCTGAAGCGCCGCCAGGTCAAGGTGGAAGGGCCTGGGCAGGAGGGCGAGGGTCGCCTCGCGAGCATCTACGATCCCGACGGGAACGTCGTGTTCGCCTACGAGCCCGCGAAGCCGAAGGTGCGCCGCGCCGGCCTGCTTTCCCTGGACTTCGTCACGATCGCCTCGAGGGACGCAAGCCGAGCGGGTGAGTTCTTCACGAAGGCCCTCGGCAT
>JBBSVS010000038.1:0-2659 GCA_038046665.1 Thermoplasmatota archaeon | reverse complement strand
GGACGCTGCGATCGATGACGCCCTGCTCGTGGAGCTCGCGCCTCAACGCCTCGGCGCGTGCGAACGGCACGGAGACGATTCGCACGGCCGGACCATAGGCAACCCCCGGTAAGGCCGTTTCCCCGGACATCCACCGCGATAGCTATATGAGGGCCGGCCCGCTTCGCCGCGTCCAATGCGGGCGCCCGCCCTGGCCCTCGCCCTCCTCCTGGTCCTTGTCCTCGCCTCCCCCCATGCCGCCGCGGAGGACTTCGGCGCGGTGGGCAAGGTGAACAAGCTCATCTCCGTGGTCTCCACGCCCCAGCTGGAACCCGGCCAGAGCGGCGTATTCGTATTCCGGCTCAATTCCACGTACACATCGGCGATCACCAACGTGCGGCTGAACGCGAGCATCTACGAGTACGCGACGATCGACGGCCAGATCCCCGTCGACCGCACGTGGCCCTATTCCTATCCGAGGATCCGCGAGAACACGAGCGGCGGGCACGACTGGTCTTGGACGTGGCTTTCAATCGCGCCGGGCACTTTGCTGAACCTCTCCTTCACCGTCGAGACCGCCGCGGACAGCGCCCAGATGCCCCACGGTTCCGTGTTCTCCCAGTCCAGCTACTTCGTCCGCTTCTGGCTCGAGTTCGACGGGAACGTGAGCGGCACGATGACGCGTTTCCGCATGGCCTCCAAGGGATACTTCAGCGAAGCCGCGTGGGACCGGGCGACGAACGCGACGTACACGAACCCGTGCATCGCGCCCTGGTGTCGCGGGAACCTGAACCTCACCGTCCTGGGGGTCGATGGCATCCTGCCGGATTCCGCCTTCGGCGTCAAGGAGCCGATCCCCCGGTGGCCCTTCTACGCGCTGATCGTGCTCGCGGTCTTCTTCCTCGTCCTGGCCTTCCTGTTCTGGGTCGAGGAGAACCCCGGGTCCTATCCGAAGATCGAATCGTGGTGGGCGCGGACGCGGGGGCGACTCGCGCGCTTCAAGCCCGTGCGCCGTCCGAGGAAGCCGTCCCAACCAGGGACATGAGGGAAACCTTTTTAGCCGCCCCTCCTTTGCACGCGCCGTGGCCGAGGTCCAGTCCCCCCGGAGGATCGCCTTCGCCTTCTACGCCCTCCTGTTCCTCGCGGGCGTCTCCTTCTACCTCATCTGGGGATTCTACTACGGCGCCTGGAACCTGTTCGCGGCGGACTGGATCGGCGCGTACTCGGTGACCGTGGTCCTCGTCGGCTTCGGAATCGTCGGGATGCTCCTGTACCGGAAGTAGAATCAGGGTCGCGCGAACGACGCAAGCAGGATGACGAGGAGCAGCACATCGGCAATGACCATCGCGATCGTCACCTGCTCGATCCGGTCCCGGATGCCATAGAGCAGGGAAAGCTGGGCGCCTCGGATGGGGTCCTGGGCGGCCACCCTATCGACGAACTGCTCCGCGGTCGGTCGGGGTCATTCCCCGGCCTTCGCATACCAGATTCCTGGCGGGTGAGGCGATTCAGCTCGCGGCTGCGGTTGCGTTTGCACGACATTCCTCCGGGATGAGCACCAACAACACAAGGGACAGACACGTTGGAACGGAAGAATCCATGGCGCGGCAGCGGGTCGCAAATCAGTACACCTTCGCGGCGTACACGACCTGCTTCGTTGCGTCGCCGCAGACGACGCACTTTCCCTCGAAGGGCTCCGGATAGAAGGGCGAGCCCAGGACGTTCATCGCTGTGCGCTCCGGGATCGCCTTGCCGCAGGCCTCCTTGCCGCACCAGCCCATGCGGTTCAGCCCGTCCTTGGCCTCGCCGAGGGACGTGATCGTGAACGTGTTCTCCTTGAGCATCTTCTCCGCGCGCTCCCACATGTCTAGCTGCATGAGCTCGACGACGGACCGCAGTCGGTCGGGAAGGCCCCCGCGCGGCAGGTCCCGCTTCTGGCCCGTGTCGCGGCGCACGACGGTCACCGCGTTCTTCGCGAGGTCCTTCGGCCCGAGCTCCACGCGGAGGGGCACGCCGCGGGCCTCCCAGTAGTAGAACTTCTCCCCGGGACGCAGGTCGCGGTCGTCCAGCCTGACGCGCATGACCTGCCGCAGCTCGAGCAAGAGCTTCTGCGCCTCCTGCAGGATCTCCTCCTGGCGCCCCTTCTCGAGGATAGGCACGATGACCGCTTGGATGGGCGCCACGGCCGGCGGCAGCACGAGCCCCTTCTCGTCCCCGTGGATCGCCAGGATGGCCCCCAGGAGCCGCTCGCTCATGCCGTCCGTCGTCTGGTGGACGTACTTGTGCTCGCCCGTCTCCGTCTCGTAGGTGACGTCGTAGACCTTCGCGAAGTTGTCCATGTATTGATGGAACGTGGCCACCTGCAGGGCCCGCCCGGACGGCAGGAGCGTATCGGTCCCGAGGCTGTAGTGCGCCCCCGGGAACTTGTCCCAGTCCGGCCGGCGGGAGATGATGTAGGGCAGGCTCAACAGGCGCATGAGGCGCTCGTTGATCTGCAGGTCCTCCCGGATCTGTTGCTCCGCGTCCTCGAAGGTTGCGTGGGCCGTGTGGGCCTCGAAGAAATGGATCTCCCGCACGCGCATGAACGTCCGCGTCATCTTCGTCTCGTAGCGGAAGACGGGGACGATCTGGTAGACCTTGAGCGGCAGGTCCGCGTGGCTGCGGATCCAGAGCTTGAACA
>JBBSVS010000037.1:0-3400 GCA_038046665.1 Thermoplasmatota archaeon | reverse complement strand
CAGCAACTGGCCGACCGCATCCAGGCGCAGGAGATGCGCGCTCCACGAGACCTTCCGCACCTCGACCCGCTCGGCCTCCAGCGCGGCCAAGGCCTCGGCCCTCGGCAGGGTCGGATGCTCCCCGGAGAGCTCGATCCAGAAACGCACGGCCTTCGATGGGGACCCAGGTTCATGAGTCTGCCGACGACCGTCACGTTGAAATGTGGGCGCCGCTTCGCCCGGGGAGCGTGCAGATCCGGCCGTTCATCCCCAACGACATCCCGGCGATCGCCTTGATCGTGCGGGAGGCGTTGCGGGAGAACTACCCGACCTCCCTCTTCCTGGACATCCACAAGTGGTGGCGGGACGGGCTCCTCGTCGCGGACCTGGACGGGCGCCCGGTGGGCTTCCTCGCCGCGGTCATCTCGGCGGAGGCCCAGGCCCGGATCCTCATGTTCGCCGTCGCCGCGGGCTACCGGCGGCACGGGATCGGCGTAGCGCTCATGGACGTCTTCATCCAGAACTGCGCGAACCGCGGCGTGCGCCGGATCGAGCTCGAGGTGCGGAAGTCCAACTTGGACGGAATCCGCTTCTACAACCGCTACGCCTTCGGAATCGCATACGTCCTCCCGAACTTCTACACGGACGGGGAGGACGGCTACAGGATGATCAAGGACTTCTGAGCGGGCGCCTCATTGGTAACCCTGCACATCGTCGCCTTCGTGCACGTTCCAGTAGTGGTAGGGCGAGGATTCCCTCTGCGCGGCGGACATGTCCGTGCCCAGGCCGGCCGTGTACGACCCGTACCGCTCCTTGATCTGCTCCTCGATCGTGCGCGCGATCTTGATGGCCCTCTTCATGTGGTCCGCCTCAATCCCGTCGGATTCCTCGGTGACGGCGATGTCCCCCGCGGAGCGGATCAGGCCGCCCAGCTCCCGCAAGCGCAGGGTGAGGGCCTTCTCCTGATGGTCCAGGGCCTTCGCCCGTCTGTGGGCCTCCTCGATGACCACCTGGACCGCCTCGCGGGTTGCATGGGGGATGCGCTTGTCGATCGTAATCTCCTGCGCGACGAACTGGGCGAGCTTGACCCGGTTCGCCTCGCTGTCCGCCATGGTCGTCTCCACGAGGACCTCGTAGCCGCCGCCCGTGATGCGCGAGCGCAGTGGGCTCAGGATGTGGGGCAGGTCCTGGATGTTGCACGCGCCGACGAAGATGAAGTCGCAGGGGACGCTCTCCACCTTGACGCTGGCCCCGGCGCTCTGGGGGTTCCGGCCGGAGATGGGGAAGCGCTTCTCCTGCATCGCGGTCAGGATGTACCGCTGGAGGTGACCGAGCGTGGGGAGCTCGTCGATGAACAGGACGCCCTGGTGGGCCTCGTGGATGGAACCGGGGACCACGCGGTCGTAGGGCTGCGTGCCGAGCTGCGGATGGCCGCCGTAGGGATCGTGCCGGACGTCCCCGAGGAGCTCCGTCTCGCTCGCGCCCGTGGACAGGACGAAGGGGCTGCGGGTGATGGGGACGAGGACCTTCCGCGGGCTCTCCTTCTCCATCTCTCGTCGCTTCTCGAGGGCCTTCTGGTCGAGCACGCGAATCATCTCCCCCGCGCGCTCGTAGACGACCACTTCCTCCTTGCCGAACTGGTTGCGGGTGGTCGTCACCCGGTCCCGTCCGCCCATCTGGGCGAAGGTGACCTCGAAGATGCCGCTGAACAGGTCGCCGAAGGGGTTGCCCGCGGCGGCCTGGGGCACCGTCTTGGGGCGGTTGCACTTGGGGCACATGCGGTCCGTCGGCGAGCTGTACGTGCCGCACTGGACGCACTTGTAGCCCAGGCGCTCCGCCACGTTGATTGGGGCCTCGCGCGGGTCGATGAGGTCGCCCTCCGCGCCCGCGAGGCGGCTCTGGTCCTGGAGGACCTCGTCGCGCCGCTTCACCTCGACCGAGGGCCGCTCGGGATTCTCCGGGTTATGGACGACGCGGATCTCCTCCGTGACCGGAGGCAGATGGAGCGACAGGGCCTGAGCAATCATGGACTTGCCCGTGCCGGGCGGGCCCACGAGGAGAAGATGGCGCCTCTGGTTCGCGGCCACGCGCGCGAGCTTGACCGCCTCATCCTGCCCGATGACCCGCTTCATGGGGTCGTCGGGAATCAGGATGTCCGCGGTGGTCTCGAGCTCGTTGAGGGAGAAACCCTCGTCGGCCGTGAGCAGTTTCGCCTTCGCGATAGAGTCCACCCCAGCTCACGGAGCCAGGTCGCTCCGCGTCCAGACCTCGACACCCGCGGGCTGCTTCGTGATCGTGCCCATCTTCGTGCCGACCACGGAGTGTATGCTCATCTCCGACGCGATGTCGAGGATCCTCTGGGTGATGATGCCGTCGAAGACGATTGCCCGCGTCTGCTTCGCGGTCTTCAGGGTCTCCACGAGCTCCCGCACGGGGACCTCTGCCACCACCGCATCGGCATCGTCGAGGAGACGGGCCTTCGAGGAGCCGCCGATCGCGAGGAGCATGTCCCGGTACTTCTCTAGTTTCGGGTTCAGGGCCTTCGTCGTCGGCGTCAAGGCCGGCGGCGCGGGCTGAGGCTCTCGCGGCTCACGGAACTCCCGGGGCTCCCGAGGCTCGCGGGGTTCCGGGCGGAACTCGCCGCGGGGCTCCGGGGGGACCGGGCGGGGCGGCTGAGGGGTGCGCCCCTCGGGGCCCAGCTGCCCAACGTCCTCCGCTTCGGGCTTGTAGACCTGGCCGGAGAGGCCGTACATGTCCACGTACTGGTCCGCGGGGATCTTGTTCCGCAGGCACTTCACGATCTGCTTCTGGGTGAGCTCCTCGACCTCCTTACCGCGGGGGGCGCGGGCGATGAAGTCGATTTCGCCCTCCTGGAGGAGCTCGCGGAGGATCAGGTCGCCGCCGCGGTCCCCGTCGACGAAGGCCGTGACCGCGCGTTCCTTGCAAAGCTCCTGGATCGTCTTGGGGACGTTGGTCCCCTCGACCGCGATCGCGTTCTTGATGCCGCTGCGCAGGAGGTTCAGCACGTCCTGGCGACCTTCGACCACGATGATCGCGTCGCTGTCCGCAACGTTCGGGCCCGCGGGCAGGCGCTCGGGGCCGTAGGAGATTATCTCGGACACCTGGACGGACCGCTTGACCTCGTCGAGGAGGTCCATGCCGGACGTCTTGGAGTCCTCGACCATGGCCGCGAGGAGCTGGCGCGCGCGCTCGATGATCTTGTTGCGCTTCGTCACGCGGACGTCCTCGACCTTGTCGACCTTGATCGTGGCCTTGCACGGGCCCACGCGGTCGATCGTCTCGAGGGCCGCCGCCAGGATCGACGTCTCGACCTGGTCGAGGGACGAGGGGATCAGCACGCTCCCTTCGCTCCGGCCCTTCTTGCTCTGCACGTCCACTTCGATTCGACCAATCCGGCCGC
>JBBSVS010000036.1:0-2426 GCA_038046665.1 Thermoplasmatota archaeon | reverse complement strand
TGAGCCCGGGGAACTGCTCCGGCTCGTACTCGGCCCCGCCGAGGACGCGGGCGATGGCCTGAAGGTCCAGCTCTTCTCCGAGGGAGGTCGAGGCGACGACGTTCTCGATCTTGATCTTGGCCAAGGAAACACCTCCGATGGGCCGGAGTCCAGCGGGCTCTCCGGCGCACTCGGCTCAAACGGGATTTAAATAGTGCTTAATATAGTTTGGTCACTCGTTCGATGCGTCTTGGCGGCCGGGCAGGACCGTGAAGGCTGTCCCTCTCCTCTATAGAACGCCGGGCTCGGAAGGGCTCATCCCGCTCCGCCTTCGAGGAGGGCGGTCTCCTTCGCCTTCACGAGGGCGAAGAGGGCCCGGTTCAACGGGGTATCGACCTTGGTTTTCTCGCCCGCGGCCACGATGGCCCCGGTGATCGCGTCGATCTCCGTCCTGCGGTGCCGGTCCAGGTCTTGGAGCATGCTCGCGCGGTTCGAGGCGGTGCGCCGGGCGACGAGTAAGGCGCGGTGCACAATCTCGTCCGCGTCGATGCGGGCTCCCTCCTCACGGGCGACCGCGGCAGCCTCCCGGGCCACGCGCTCGAGGACGGCGAGGAGGCGCCGATCGCGCACCAGCCGTCCGTTCGGGACAGCGGCGAGGGCGGCCAGCGGATTGATCGATGCGTTCACAACGACCTTGGCCCACAGCTCCGTGCGGATGTCTGCCGACATGCGCGCGGAGATTCCCGCGTCCGCGAGGATGTCGCGGGCGTGTGTCGCGTCCGTGTCGTTCGTCCCGACCCACGGACCCACGACCGTGTCTCCCACGCCCGCGTGGCGGATGTTCCCCGGTCCCATGAACGTCACGCCGTGGGCCGTGGTCCCCGCGAGCACGCGGCTTGCCGTCCGCGCGATCACGTCCGGATTGTCGACGCCATTCTGCAGCGTGAGGAATGTGGCGCTCTTCGCGAAAGCTTTGAGCTGGGTCATCGCCGACGCGGTGTCGTAGGCCTTGGTCGTCACGAGCACCAGTTCCGGTCTCGCGCCGCGAGGCACACGCGATGCGGTGCGCGGTCTCGCGATCATGACGGTCTTGCCCGAAATCCGGAGCCCGTGGGCGCGAACCGCTTGCATGTGATCCGCTCGGCCGACAAGAATCACCTCGTGTCGCAGGGAGAGCATTCCCCCGAAGAAGCTCCCCATTGCGCCGGCGCCGAAGACGAGGATCCGCATCGGAGAGACATGCGCGGACGGAGCAAAAACGGTTTCGTCCGGGCCCGCGTCATGCGCTCATTTTTATAAAATTACAGTAATTAAATAATTCAACCAGCGGTTCGCTACTTTTAAGACACGACACTCCTATCCGGTTTGTAGGGAGGAACCTAGTGGCGAAGAAAGGAAAGAAGGGCAAGAAAAAGAAGAGATAGGCCCCGAATCACTCCTGCAGCGGCTCGGAAGTCGCGAGTCACTGTCTCCCACCCCTTTCCCCTTTTCCCCTCTTCCTTTCCTTTTCCCTCTTCTTCTCCTTGGAGAGTCGATCTGCGATTCGCAGCGGCTCCGGATACTGTCGCCTCGTCGTCCGTTGAACGAGATCGAGAGCGGTCTCCAGTGCGATGCGGTGACCCACACTCACGTAGACCGGTCGCGTGCTTCCGGGTGGCGTCCACGAGTATCCTCGTACGGCGCCTTCGAACTCGATGGGAACGGCTCCCTGTCTTCCCCGTCTCGATGTTCGCAGTCTCCCGACAAGTGCATGTTTCGCGACGCCGATCGTGGGCATCCCCAAATGCACCCCCGCGTAGCAGGCGAGTCCCGCGAGGGTCGGGTGCAGCCTTCCGTGGCCGTCGATGAACAGGACGTCGGGTCGCCGCTGCAGCCGTCGCACGGCCGCCTCGATTGGCGGGAATTCTCGAAATGCGAGGTACGTGGGAATGTACGGGAAGTCGACTCGGAGCTCCGCGACAACGATTTCCTCCGCGTGGAGCGACTCCGCATCGCAACGAACCGCCGCCGCGAAGGCCGTGTCGCCTTCGTAGGCCACGTCGACCGCTCCCACGGTGTGCACTTCCTCGACGACATCCGTTTCCGAGACTCGCTTGGCCACGCGAGTCTGCTCCCGCCGAAGGGCCTCGAGAAGTCCCACGGAGGGGAGTGCATCGAGGACGACGGCGTCCCTGGCCGCCGCCGGCGCACGCAGCTTCCTCAGGATTGGTTGTACGTCTGCACGGACCACCCTGGCCGCGCCCGGCATGTCCGGATGGTCGAGTATCCACGCGGCCACAGACCGCGCGGCGCGCACATCTCCCAGCGCTCGTGCGATTGCGCCGCACGTCGCCACGCTTCCCTCAGGGATGTGTCGCAGGATCCCCTCGAGGGCCTCCTGGAAGCGGTTTCCCATGGCCGATGGAAGGGCGTCCTCCCGCAAAACCTTTCTAGGCAGGTCCGCATCG
>JBBSVS010000035.1:0-6383 GCA_038046665.1 Thermoplasmatota archaeon | reverse complement strand
CTGGCTCACGTCGTCGAAGCACAGCCGCGGGCTCTCGACCATCGCGCAGGTGATGACGTTGGCGTCGGGCGCATAGCCGTTCGACACCGCGAGGCTCTCCCAGGGGCTGCGTTCGGTGTTCTCGGTGATGCAGGCGGTGTAGCGCAGCGGCGTCGCGAAGACGACCTTCGACAACGTCCGCAATCGGCCGTTCCAGTATTGCGCAAGGCTTATGGCGCGCGGGCCGCATCGACGACGTCGGTCCGGATGAAGGGCGTGGGGAAGTTCGGCGAAGTGATGGCGGGGGAGAAAGGCAAGGTCAGCTACGACGAGCTCGCCGCACGCCTCGAGAAGATCATCCGGTCCGGCAGCCAGAGGAAGGCCATCACGGACTTCGTGTGCCGGGAGTTGCGCAAGATCCCCCACTACACCTGGGTGGGCATCTATGCGGTGGATGGAACGGACCTCGTCCTCGCCTCGTCGTCCGGGCCCGCCGCCACGCAGCACACCCGCATCCCCGTGGGCGAAGGGATTTGCGGGGCCGCCGTCGTGGCGAGGGAGGCCATCCTCGTCCCCGACGTGAACGCGGACCCCCGGTACCTCCAGTGTTTCCTCAACACCCGGTCGGAGATCGTCGTGCCGATCATGAAGGACGGCACCCCCGTCGCGGAGATCGATATCGACTCGGACCAGCTCGACGCCTTCACGCCCAACGATCAGGAGTTCCTCGGCTGTGTGGCCGAGGAGCTGGCGCGGATCCTCTGAAGCGACCTCCGCCGCAGATGGCGGACCGCGTGGCGGTCATCTACCTCGGACAGACCGGGGAGCAGGCCTCCACGAAGGAGCTCTTCGAGACTCCGCTCCATCCGTATACGAAGGCGTTGCTCGAGGCCGTGCCCGACCTGAAGCGCAAGCGGGAGCGGATCATCCTGTCGGGGGACGTGCCGAGCCCAGTGGATCCGCCCGCGGGCTGACGTTTTCACACACGTTGCAACGCGGTGATGCGCAACTACGGTTGGAGCCCAAGGGAGATGGTCGGCGTGGCCTCGTACCTGCTCGACTCGTCCCGAGACCCGAAGGCCGCGGGCCTGCCCGCCCTGGAGGACGTGGCGCTCCGCGGACAGACGCTGCACCTCGTTTTCGAGACGGCGCCCACGGAGGGGCATCGGGCCCTGGTCGAGTCCGTCGTGGAGGAGCAGCGGTCGGGTCCGAACGGCGTCATGTTCCGGGCCGCGCAGCGGGTGACGCGCGGGGAGGAGAACATCGACCCGGAGTTCATCCGGGCACAAGAGCCCGCCTTGCTGGAGGTCGCCCCGGACCATTTCGTGGCCTGCGACCTCTATCCGAGACCGTACCGCGCCGACGGCGGGCTGAACCGTCTCACACGCGGAACTCGCCCCACACGCGGATGAACGTGTCGATCTGGTCCTGGGTCGCCAGATCGTACGTGGTCATGAGCCGCGCGACCGACTTCGGGTCCGCGACGCGGTAGCCCTTGTCTCTCGCCTCCGCGCGGGCCAGGATGCCCCCGAACTGCATCTTCTTCAGGTGGTGGGACAGGGTCGAGGCGGACACGGGCACGCGCTCGAGGATCTCCTTGTGGGTTGCGAAGTCCCGCTCCATGAGGAAGGCGAGGACCTTCAGAGGAACGGGCTGCCTCAAGTACGCGAGCACCTGCTTCTGAAGATCCGTGAGGGCGGGACGCGCGTCCTGGTCCCCCGGCATGGAACGCGGGTAGTACCGCTTGTACTCCCCGTCCATCGTCCACGAGACGAGATCGTTCTTCTCGAGGAAGCGCAGGTGGTAGTCGGCGAGGGTGATCGACAGGCCGAGGGAGCGCGCGATCTCCCGCAGATGGAACCCGGGGTTCTGGCGGACGAACTGGTACAGGTCTCTCCTCGTCTTGACCGCCAGGACATCCTCGTCCATCGAGACCCCGAGCGCTCAGCGACGCAGCGTGAAGCCGTAGAACAGGGCGAGGATGACCAGGTCGAAGGCCCCCGAGAGGACGATGAGTTCCCCGAGGTCCGCCCAGCCGACGAAGAGGGCGATCGTCAGGAGGAGTCCCTTGCCGAAGAACACGACGAAGGCCGCGGCGAGGAAGAGCAGGTGGGTGTCGCGGGATCGGCGCCACGCCAGCACCGCAATCGCGGTCAGGGCGAAGGCGACGACGGCCACGGCGGCTAGGATCACGTTCACGATGGCTACCATAGGATCGACGCTGGCTGGTAACCACACCGGACGTTAAGGCTTCGTCTCTCACGAGCCGCGACGCCGGCTCGCGAGGACGATCGTCGCGGCCACAAGGCCCGCGACGAGGACCATCGACGCCGCGTAGAGGTAGACATCGCCCTGGAGGTTCGGATTTCCGACGGGCAGGCGCAGGAGGCTCTCGTAGGCGGCGCTCACGACGCCCAAGGTCGGGTCATGGACCACGCTGATGATCGAGGGCGGGACCTCCGACGGGGCGGGATAGGCCAAGTACATCTGGTAATAGTCCGGGACGGAATCACTCGCCTCGGGACCGGTGACCGTGACGGCCCGCTCCTGCCCGCTCACGTTGGCCGTGTTCGCCCAGGCGAAGAACGTCGTGGAGGGTTCCGGCCCGGAGTCGTTCGTCACGTTGATGGATCGGTCGTCCTGGCGGAAGTGGTTCTCGTCGTCCCAGCTCGTGTCCTCCAGCTTGACCGTGCTCGCGGTCTGGATGCTGATCTCCAGTCCCAGCTTCACCCCCAGGACGGTGAAGCGGTGCTGGATGTCGATCGTGAGCTTCGCCTCCATCGGGGTGAGGAACTCCTGGGGGGAGACCCGGACGATGCGCTCCGCGATCGTGAGGTTGAGCGTGACCTCCTGGTTGTTGCTCTGGATCAAGAAGGAGTGGATGTCACCGCCGTCCGGCGTGACGCGCTCGAAGTGGCGGATCGGGAGGTTGCCGAAACCCGTCGGACCCAGGGGGATCGTCTCGAGGATCGAGTCGTCGTCCAGGATCCCGTTCCCGTTCGTGTCGTTCCACTCGACCAGGTTGCTGAAGGTCAGCTTGAATTCACTGGTGACGGACGCGTTCGCGTGGCGCTTGTACTCCAGGGTGAAGGACCCCTCCGCGTAGGTGATCTGGAACTCGTCCGGGGAAGGCGCGCCCACGGACTCGCTGTTGATGACGATCTTGTGGGGCGCCTGGGACGGCGTGCCGACCCACACGACCTGCCGCTGCACTGGCGGGACGCTCGCGGGGACGTAGTTCGCGGAGCCAGCGGCAGCCAACGTGAGGCCCGCGGCCAAGAGGAGGGTCGCGGAGGCGGCGAGCGCGAAGAGGGCGCGGACAGGAAAGCGCCGGGACATGCGGATGGACCTCGGGTATCCATTCCTGGGACTATATAAAGGGTTTATTCGACGGTTTTCGAAACCCTCCCGCCACGGGGTCTTCCGTTGCGGACGCCGGATCACTCCTTGACGACCTCTCCGAAGGCCATCCGGCGGTGCACCTTCGTGATCTTGACCTTCACCTGGTCCCCGATCTTGGTCCCCGGGACGAAGACCACGAAGTTCTGGATCCGGGCGAGCCCGTCGCCCTCCCGTCCGATGTCTTCGATCTTGGCCTCGTAGACCTTCCCCTCCTCGACGGGGACGGAAGGAGACCGGAAGCCAGATCCCGTGAAGGACATCCTCCACACTCCCTGTACCGGCACACCGCCGGCTTGCTTCGCATGGGCATGTGCGATATTTAAGAATGGTGGACTGCGGAAACCCGGAGGGCGCTCAGGAGCTGCGGGCCTCGAGGATCTCCCGCTCGTCCTCCGAGGGCCGCGTGAGGCGCAGGGAGAGGATGAAGAGCACGACGCCCAGGATCATGACCACGAGGCCAATCGCCACGACGAGGCGGTTCACCGAGCCGAACGCGTCGAAGGCGTTGTAGTTCGCGTAGGAGATGCGGAGGACATCGTGGAGCCACGAGCCCAGGGCGATCCCCGGTCCGCCGAGCAGGATGAGGGCGATGCCCGCGTAGAACAGGAACTTCTCCCGGAACCCGGCCTTGCGCTCCGCCCCTTCGGCGGACCCGGCCGCTTCGACGACCTCGTCCGCGAAGAGCTCGCCGCAGCGCGGACACTCCGTGGCCTCGAGGGGCACCTCCGCGTGGCAGCTCGGGCACTCGGCCACGGTCTCGATGGGGGTGGACATGGAGATAATCCGCTTCGGACCTTCACGCGTATATGGGTTTCCTCCTCCCTATCCGGTCTGAGAAGAACGGATACCCCAGCCGCCGAGAGACACCAAAAGGGGAAGGAGGGTCCGGGGATCCCCAGGCCCGGTATTGTCGTTCAGCCACCCTTGAGGGTGTCCGCGATGAACTCGAAGACCGGCGGGTACATGAGCAGCGTGGCAACGGCCATTCCCACGAGCCATGCGCCGAACCATTTGTGGAGATTCAGATCCTTCCTCCGCAGAGCGAAGTGGAGCGCGACCCAGCTCACGAACCAGGCCGAGAGCCAGAAGACCTCCTTCCCGCTGTACGGTCCGATCCCCGCATTGAGCGTGATCGATTTCGAGAAACTGGCGCTCATGTCGCTGTAGATGTTCACCACAGCGAGGGTCAGCAGTCCCACGAGCGCCGCCAGGAGGGCGGCGACGGCCGCGCCCGTCGGGAGCTTCGCGCGGACGGTCGTGTCATCCTTGAACACCTTGGAAACGGTGGCCATGGTCACACCCCCGCGAGCTTCGTGATCGCGGCACCGAGCACGTAGGCGAGGACCAGGTAGACCCAGCCCAGGAGGATCGGCAGGCTCGCGGCCGCGCGCAGTTCCTTGTCGTGGACGATCTCCTCCCCGTACTTCCACAGGAGGAAGGCGCCCACGAACATCATCGGCAGCGTGAACAGGGCGATGAACTCCTTGAACTCGAAGAGACCTGGTGGATCGCGGGCATGTTCGCCAGGAAGTAGGCCCGGGGACCGCCCGCGGCCCGGTACCCGATGTAGATTCAGTTGCCGAAGGCGATCGTCACGGCGGACATGACCGTGGAGAACGCCGCCAGCCACTTCAGGTCCTTGAAGGCCTTGATTTCGCCGATGTACAGGCGCCAAGCCAGGTACACGGCGATCGTCGCTCCCAAAAGGAAAGCCGTCGCGCCGAGGCCATGGAACACGCTGATCACGGACCAGCTGCTGTCACCCAGGAGATCGCCCACCGGGGCGGTCGCCGCCGTCACCAGGCCGATGACGGCGATGGCTCCCACCAAGAGGATCAACAAGGTCGCCAGCGACGGTTCCATCCGCCGGATCCGACCGATCACGGGAACTTCCATCCGCTTCACCCTTGCCCGGGCCGAGTTGCCGCATCGGCCATCTAGGTTCGGTAGGGATAGTATATTCGGGAGATAAAACTAGGCCGGACGAAACCTTCGGTTCGCCGAGAAACGTAAGAAAGAGGAAAAAAGGTTCAGATCGCGGCTTTGGGCTTGGACAGCCAGGGCACATGGATCTGGCCCACGAGGTCCCGCCACTCGGCGGGCATGGGCTGCCCCTGGTCGTCCCTGCGGAACCAGTCCTGCACTTGGTCGATCCTCACGTCCCGTCCGGAGATGGTGACCATGAGTGCGTTGCGGACGTTCGCCGCCGCCTCCGCGGACAACTCGTTCTCGAAGACCGCGGCGTAGGGCGTCTGGGACATCCACCAGAGGACCAGGTAGTACGTCTTCTTGCCCACCCGACGTGCGCGCTTGGATTTCATGGAAGCGGTTGTGCCTCTGCCCGACTCTGTCAGGCAATAGCACGCTTGCCTCTCGATGGATAAAGGGGTTATTCCACGGTTATCGAAGGTGAGAACGGGCGCCTCAGCCCTCGAAGCGCGCTCCGCACGCACACCGGACGGCGTCCGCGTCCACCTCAGATCCGCACCGGGGGCACTCGTAGGCCACGTCGGCGGGGATCCCGTCCACGCGGGTGCGGCAGACAGGACACAACTCGTCCGCGGTCGGCACACGCGACCCGCACTCGGGACAGGCGGAGGTCTCGGGCTCCGCGGCGAACGTCACCCCGCAGATGCATGCGGCCGCATCCTCGGAGACGAAGCGTCCGCAGGAGGGACACTGGAACAAGGTGACGGACTCCTCGTGGGTCTCCGGATCGTAGCGCCTCCGGGAGGACACGTCGTGGACGCGCTGGAGGTCTTCGAAGAGCTGGAGCAGGGTGCGTCGGGCCTCCGCCAGTTCGTGGTCCTCCTCCCGCACGTTCGGGGGGGACGAGGAGGAGTAGGCGCCGCCCGTGCTCCCGGCGAAGCGGGCCCCGCAGAACGTGCAACGGTTCTCATAGAGGGGAGTCAGCTTCTTGCAGTTCCAACAGAGGATGCGTGGCTCCCGCCCGTCCGAGCTGATCGCCTTCGATCACCGTCTGGAAGAATTCAGGAAGCGCA
>JBBSVS010000034.1:0-2328 GCA_038046665.1 Thermoplasmatota archaeon | reverse complement strand
CCGCCTCCGCGCGCGTGCGGCCCCGCACGATGAGCTTCGCCATGAGCGGGTCGTAGTAGGGCGGTACCACGGATCCCACGGCGATTCCACTGTCCACCCGCACGCCGTGCCCTGCGGGCTCCCGGTACCCGACGATGCGGCCCGGGGAGGGAAGGAAGTTCCGCAGCGGGTCCTCTGCGTTGATCCGGCACTCCATCGCGTGGCCATGGACCTCGATCTCCGCCTGGGAGACCTCCGGGGCCTGTCCGGAGGCGATGAGGATCTGCTGGCGCACGAGGTCCACAAGCGTGACCATCTCGGTGATGGGATGCTCCACTTGGAGGCGGGCGTTCACTTCGTTGAAGGTCACCCGGCCGTCGTGGTAGAGGAACTCCACGGTGCCCGCGTTCTCGTAGCCAAGTCTCCGCAGGCCCTTCACCGCGACGTCACCGAGCCGCTCGCGCTGTTTCGGACTCAGGACGAGGGACGGAGTCTCCTCGACGAGCTTCTGATGCCGCCGCTGCACGCTGCACTCCCGCTCGACGAAGTGCAGCCCCCGACCGCGGCGGCCGAGGAGGACCTGCACCTCGATGTGTCGCGCCCGGGCGATGTACTTCTCGAGGAAGAGGTCCGGGTTCCCGAAATTGGCCAGGGCCACGGCCCGCGCGGAGTCGAAGGCCTTCGCCAGACCGGAGGGGCGGTCGACCCGGGACATCCCGATGCCTCCGCCTCCGGCGGTGGCCTTGAACATGACGGGATAGCCGAGCGTCTCCGCGGCCTCGCCGGCCTCCTCGACCGACTGCAGGACCCGGTTCACGCCCCGGGTCACGGGCACGCCCGCCTCGGCCATCTTCTTCCGGGACGCGATCTTGTCCCCGGACAGGGCCATGGCCCTGGGTCCAGGGCCCACGAAGACGAGCCCTTCCTCCTCGCACCGCTTCGCAAAGGCCGGGTCCTCGGAGAGGAAGCCATAACCCGGATGCACCGCGTCCGCACGGGTCTTCTTCGCCGCCTTCAGGATGCGCTCGATGTTCAGATAGCTCTCCGGGGGTAGCGGGCCGCCGATCTCGACGGCCTCATCCATGGCCCTCCGATGCAGGGCGTCCCGGTCGGCCTCGGAGTACACGCCGATCGTCACGAGGCCCATCTCCCGCGCGGACCGGGCCACGCGGATGGCGATCTCCCCACGGTTCGCGATGAGCAGGCGCTTGATCATGGACGACCGCCTATAGCGGGATGTTCCCGTGCTTCTTCGGCGGGCGCGTCTCCCGCTTGCTCCGCAGGACGCGGAACGCCTGGATCACGCGCAGGCGGGTCTCCTGGGGCTCGATGATGTCGTCCAGGTACCCCATCCGCGCCGCGATGTACGGGTTCGCAAACTTCTCCCGGTACTCGGAGACGAGCTCGGCCTCGCGCTTCTTCGGATCCTTTGCCGCTTCGATCTCCTTCTTGAAGATGATCTGGACCGCGCCCTCGGGTCCCATGACCGCGAGTTCCGCGGACGGCCAGGCGAAGTTCATGTCCCCGCGGATGTGCTTCGAGCACATGACGTCGTAGGCGCCGCCGTAGGCCTTGCGCGTGATCACGGTGACCTTCGGCACGGTGGCCTCGGAGAAGGCATAGAGGAGCTTCGCCCCGTTCCGGATGATCCCCCCGTACTCCTGGGCCGTTCCCGGGAGGAACCCCGGGACATCGACGAAGGTCAGGAGCGGGAGGTTGAAGGCGTCGCAGAACCGGACGAAGCGACCGGCCTTGGTCGAGGAGTTGATGTCCAAGGTGCCCGCGAGGACCTTGGGCTGGTTCCCCACGACGCCGGCCGGGCGACCTTCGAGGCGGGCGAAGCCGACGACGATGTTCTGGGCCCAGTGCTCCTGGACCTCGAACCAGGAGCCCCGGTCCACGATCCGCGTGATGACGTCCCGCATGTCGTAGGGCTTGTCCGGCTCCCGCGGCACGGCCGTCGCGAGTTCCGGGTCCTGGCGGTTCGGGTCGTCGTCTGTCGGGACCACCGGCGGATCCTCGACGTTGTTCGAAGGAAGGTAGCTCAGGAGCTTCCGGGTGAGGCGCAAGGCCTCGTGCTCGTCCTCCGCGGCGAAGTGGGCCACGCCGGACTTCTCGTTGTGGGTCATCGCCCCTCCGAGTTGCTCGAACGTCACGTCCTCTCCCGTGACGGTCTTGATCACCTCCGGACCGGTGATGAACATGTAGGACGTGCCCTTCGCCATGATCGTGAAGTCGGTCATGGCCGGGCTGTAGACCGCGCCGCCCGCGCAGGGCCCGAGGACCGTGCTGATCTGGGGCACCACACCGGACGCGAGCACGTTCCGGAAGAAGATCTCCGCGTAGGCC
>JBBSVS010000033.1:0-3525 GCA_038046665.1 Thermoplasmatota archaeon | reverse complement strand
TCGCCTCCACGTTGATGACCCACGCCTTCCGAGGGATTTCCTCGTCCGCGATGGCACCAAGGGTGCCCACGAAGCCTTCCTCCTCCGCCCGCGTGAGAAGGGCCTTCACGTTGAGCCGCCGGTCGCGGCGGGCCCGTTGCATCACCGCAAGGGAGACGGCCGAACCTGCGAGGTCGTCGAGCTGCCTCGCGTGGACCCTTCCCTGGCGGACCGCGAAGTCCTCGAGGTCGAAGACACCCATGTCGCCTCGCCGGAGCCGGTTGAGGTCGGATGGTCCGTCGAGTTGAAATCGTCTCGTCCTCTCGGAGTACCGCCTCACGTGAGCGGGGACGACGTCCCCGTCATGGTAGAAGCAGAACCGAGTGCCGCGGCGGAAGTAGGCCGCGCCGACCCCGCCGAGGAGGCGGGCTTCCCGCCGTCCGACGATCTCGAGGCCGGGGTGGTCCATGTGGGCCACGAGCCAGATCGGTGGTCCGGTGCGCGCGGAAGGCGGCGAGACGATGAGGTTCCCGTAGGCGTCCCTTCGGACTCGCGCCCCGAAGCCGTGGGCCATGGCGGCGGCCTGGGCCGCGACCCGGTCCTCGTGGAAGGAGGTCGTGGGCTCGCGGGCGATGCGCTCGAGGATGCGCACGACAGGAGGAGCGGAGACCATGGAGGCGGGTATGGACCATCGCGATAAAGGGTTTGTGCGACTCGCGTTCACCATCCTCCGCGTTATGGTCAAATAACCATAACGCGATTCAGATGCCATGCAGATCGGCTGTGGGGTCTACGAGCTCATGGTCCGCGAGCGGCGGTACCTGTACTTCTGGCACTACGAGACGAAGGGCGGCCGTCGGCGGCAAATCAAAGACTACGTCGGCCCAGTGGACTCGCCCCACACTCGCGACGATGCGGCCCGTCTCTGCGAGGACTACTATCGCCGGATGGCCCAAGAGCTCAAGAGGGCCCGGGAGGCCTCCCTCGGGGAACTGCGGTCTCTGCGGTAGACCATGGAGAGGTTTTCGCCGATTGCTCTTCCACGTTATGGTCAAATAACCATAACGGAGTCTGAGGAAAGGCGGAATCGCCTGTATGGTCTTCCCTACTCACGCGCGGATCTCGTCGAAGAGGTAGTCCTCCCACTTCCGCTCGCCCACGGCGATCTCGAACTCCGGGGGCGTCAGCATGGGCTGCTTGTACTGGAGGACGTCCTCGATGGCGATCCGCGGGCACGCCGTGTTCACCCACGCGTCGACGCGGTAGCCCTCGAGGAACTGGGGCGACACGAGGTCCATGAGGAAGATGTTCGCCTCGCGGCCGCGTTTCTCCGCGAGGGCTTTCAGGTCCTTCGCCAGTTCCATTCGCACCTGGCCGAGCTTCTTCGAGACGATGATCCCGAAGGACTTCGCGTCCATGGCCCGCGCGATCGCCGCGTACCGTTGTCGCAGGATCCGGTCCTTCAGGTCCGCGAGGTCCCTCGCGGTCCCGCGCTCCGGGTCCGCGATGATGATCGGCTTGTCGACGAGGACCGCGACCCCGAGGGGATGGAATTCCCCCGTGCCGATGTACAGGTAGCCGTCCACGTCCTTCTCGACGACGGTCGCGGTGTGGTAGTCGCAGCCGAGGAGCTGGCCCGCGTAGGCCACCCGTTTGTCGGGCTCGCCGATCCTCACCTCATGGCCCCGGGCCTCGAGGTGCTCCTTGATCGCGGGGAGCCAGGACCGGAACTGAGTCGTCGTCAGGAGCCCGACACGCTTCGGGAGCATGGGCTCCGCGGCGTCGACGAACGCGTAGGACGTGAGGGGCGGGGCCGGTAGGTCGTAGAAGAAGACGCGGTTGTATCGCAGGTGGGGCATCGGCGCGTGGCCCAGGTGGACGATGAGGTCCACGGGCATCTCGGCGACGTCGCAGGCGCCGAAGGAAGGATCCGCGGAGATGAGGCATGTGACCCCGGTCTTGGCCTCGATCTCCTGCGCGAGTTCCACCGCCTTCGTCCTCAGGCCGACGGGGAACTGCAGGCCGACCGTCTTCGCGTTGCGGCCTCGGATTACTTCGAGGAGACGTTCCGTCTCGTCCATGGACCGCACTCCAGGCGCGAATTGAGAGAAAAACCTGTGCCTCGCGGAAGCGCGCCTACTTCTTCTTCGGCTTCTCGCGCTCGATCACGATGCGCCAGGGCGTGGGCAGCTTCACGCCGCCCTTGCGGAGGGCGATCTTGCCGTCCTCCACGTGGTCCTCCGTGGTCTCGAGGGTGAAGATCTTCGTCCCCGGGTGCACGCGGGCCGCGGTGCTCACGGGCGTGCCGAAGGCGCGGCGCATCCCTTCCGAGATCCGGTCGGCGCCGGCCCCCGTGGCAATCTTGTTCTCCCGCAGCACGTTGTGGGGATAGACGCGGAGCTTCAGGTGGTACGCGTTCCCGGCCTTCTTCGCGATGTACCGGTTCAGGGAGACGCGGGCCGCCTCGAGGGCGATATGCCGGATCTGGCACTGCTCCTTGGCTACGAGGTGGAGCTTGACGGGGAACCTGGTTCGCAGGTCGCCGATGTCGAACTGGCTGATGCGGATTGCGGGCACGCCGCCCATGTACTTCTTCTGGGAATAGGCCTGTCCGCGGATCTCGCGGTACATGCTCCCGGGCTTGCGCGTCATGGTAGGGGCCGCTCCAAAGTTGGGGCTCTATATAATCCTTCGGGGGCCGAGGGGATTGCGATTCTCCGGAGGCGTGTGGTTCCTTCTGCCTCGAGAAAGGGTTAAGTGCGGCCGGACTGCTGGCCGCGGCGTCCATGCTCCTCGTCAAGCTGGGCGGCAGCGTCCTCACGGACAAAGCCCGCCCCCGCACCCCTCGCCGCGCCGCGATTGCCCGCCTGACGCGGGAACTCGCGGGATCGGGGGAGGACCTGATCGTCGTGCATGGCGCCGGGTCCTTCGGCCACAACCTCGCCGCCCGCTACCGGCTGAATGGTCCCGCCTCGCCGACGAAGGCGAAGGGGGCTGCGGTGGTCCAGCGGGACGTCAAGTTCCTAGATGGTCTCGTGCTGGACGGGCTCCTCGACGCGGGCCTCGCTCCGGTCGCGATCGCGCCTTCGGCGGTCCTTCGTCTCGAGAACGGAGCGATTGCCGACTTCGATGTGGCTCCGTTTGCGGAGTATGGCGCTCAAGGCTTCACGCCGGTCACGTTCGGGGACGTCGTGCGGGACCGCACCCGCGGCGTGGCCGTCTGTTCGGGTGACCTCCTCATGCTCGAGCTCGCCTGCCGACTGCGTCCCAAGCGAGCTGTGTTCGTGGCCGACGTGGACGGGCTCTTCACCGCGGATCCGAAACGCCGGAAGACCGCCCGGCTCCTCGAGACCGTCCGCGAGGAGGACCTCGCCTCCATCGAGATGGGCCGCGCCGCAGGCTCCGACGTCACGGGCGGCATCGAGGGCAAGGTGCGCCGCATGCTCGAGATCGCGGCCCATGTGGACGAATGCCTCATCGTCAACGGTAACGTAAAGAACCGCGTCCGGGATGCCCTGCGCGGCCGACCCGTCGTGGGCACCCGCG
>JBBSVS010000032.1:0-3861 GCA_038046665.1 Thermoplasmatota archaeon | reverse complement strand
GAAGCTGTACGCAGGCAGGCGGTTGCTCCGGATCGTCAGGGCGCGCTTGAGGAAGCCCTCCGCGGCCTCGCCCCGGAGGGTGACGCGCGTGCCGATGGGCATGTTCCGGCGGACGCCCCAGTCCCGCACGGCCTGGTGGCTCAGGGTCTGCACGGACTTCTGCCCCGTGACGAGCTCCAGGACCTTCTGGGCCTTCACGAGCTTCTCGCCGGCCTCGCCCACGCCGATGTTGACCACGACCTTCTCGATCTGGATCACACGCATGTCCGCCATGGTCCCACCTACAGCGCCGACGCCTCCGGCACCTTCACTTCCGGCGTCTCCTTGCCGACCACGAATACCTTGTCGATGTCCGTGGAGAACCCTTCCTTGAACGTGACCACGTTCGCCCGTGGGTTGCGGGTGAGCTGCACCTGGAGCACGTGGCCGAGTTCGCCGACGTGCTTCCCCCCAGTGATGAGGGCCGAGGCCCCCACGGCGAGCTCGTAGTGGCCGAGGACCTTCTGGTCCGGGACCGCGAGCTTCAGCGTGGTGCCGGTCTTGTACTGATCCTTCGCCAGGAGGACGTTCCGGCCGTCGTGGAGGTTCACCTGCGCCTTGCCGCCCCGGACCGTCGTCTTGTCCTCGATGCGGCAGAGCTTCCACTTCGCCTCCGCCGCCTCGATGGCCACGAGGGACATCCGCCCGCGAAAGTCGACGAGCATGCGGTAGTGGGCCTTCGTCTCCTCCAGGGTGACGACGTCCATGAGGCCGACCGGGAACTTCGGTTCCGTGACCGCACGTCCGTCCACGAGGACGTGCCGGTTGTTCAGGATGTGACGGGCCTCGCGCGCGCTGTCGCACACCTTGAGCATGTCCCGCAGGATCAGGCCCAGGGGCACGCTCGCCTCGATGGGGTGCGGGCCGGGCGAGGGCTTCGCCACCCAGAAATCGGTCTTCCTCGAGAGGGCCCAGCTCCGGGGGGCCGGCAGACGCTTCAGGTGCTTCTTCACGCTCTCCTCACTCCTCGTACTTCCTCCGCCGCCAGGCGTCCGTGTCGTCCATCTTGATGAGTAGGAGGTTGGACGCGTGGACCGGGCGGGGGACCTTCTTCTCGTCCACCTTCTCGATCGTGATGCCTTCGATGACGGCCGTGCCCTTGCGGGTGTCGACGCTCACGACCTTTCCCTCCTTCCCCCGGAAGCCGCCGCGCATGATGCGCACGACGTCGCCTTCCCGGATTGGGAGGGCGCGCGGCAGGTGGAGCTTGGACTTCTCCGCCAGGGCGGGGTCTACGTGGGCGGACAGGGTCCGGTGGCGGCGGTGCAGGGGCGCGTTCGCTGCCCGCTTGCGTTGCGTCCTTGCCTTGGAGCTCACCATGGTCTTCCCTCACACGATCATGCTCGCCGTGGCGGCGATCCTCGGCCAGCGCTCGGCCGCCTCGCGGGCCACGGGGCCCTTGATATCCGATCCCTTCGTCTCCCCTTCCGGGGTCACGATCACGCAGGCGTTGTCCTCGAACTGGACCCAGAGGCCCTCCGGGCGGCGGAAGGGGCGACGCTGGCGCACGATGACCGCGTTGAAGAGCTGCTTCCGCGTCTCCGGGGTGCCCTTCTTCACGGTGACCACAAGAAGGTCCGCGATGCCCGCGGAGCTGATGCGGTTCCGCACCCCGCGGTAGTGCTTGACCTCGACGATCTCGACGATCTTCGCGCCCGTGTTGTCGATGCATTCCATGCGCGCGCCCTTGGGGAGCCCGCGGGTCTGGCGTCCGGGCAAGCCCTTCATGCGGCCACCCCCTGGTTGGCGATGGCCACGAACTGCACGGTCTTGCCCAGGGGCCGGCACTCCATGACCGTCACGCGGTCCCCCACGGACAGGCCGAGACACGGCGGGGCATGGACGTTCATCCGCCGGGTGCGCTTCTCGTAGCGCTCGTACTTCTGGATGTAGCGGAGGTACTTCCGCTCAATCACCGCGGTCCGCTGCATCTTCGTGGAGACGACGACGCCCTCGAGGGTCTGGCCTCGAACGGAGAGCTTACCGTGGAAGGGACAGTGCGCGTCCGTGCAGGCCTTCTCCGGGAGCGGGACGTCGATGCCGATGTCCCGGGCCGCCGGCGTCTCCTTCTTCTGCGCCTCTTTCTTCGCCATCATGGTTCACCGTGCCTTCTTCACGCGGTCCTCGGGCCGGAAGCGAATCTCGTCGCCCTCGACCTCGAGCCCGCCTTGAACGTCAAACCGGAAGAGGCTCCCTTGCTTCGGGATGCGCTTGTCCACGCCGCCCACCTCGACGACGAGCATGTTGCGGGTCTCGTCGACCACGCGCCCGGACAGGTCCCGCTGGCCAGGGTCCGTGGCCCGCACCACGCGCACCTGGAGTCCGATCAGCTCGTGCTTCCGGAGGTTCACCTCAGTTCACCTCGACCCGGTATCCCATGCCCTCGAGGACCTCCGCGATCTTCTTGCGGTGGTCTCCCTGGAGCTCGATCCGTCCGTCCTTCGCCGTGCCGCCCGCGGCGCATTTGTTCTTCAGGGTGCGCGCGAGCTCGGCGATGTCGATGTCCCCCGAATCGATGCCATCCACGATGGTCATGAGCTTGCCGTACCGCCGCGTGTCGCCCCGGATGTGGATGACCTGCTGTTCCTTCGCAAGCTCCTCGCACACGCAGAGCTCCTCGGGGAGTCCACACGTCGCGCAAATGCCTGTCATTACGCGGCTTCCTCCTCGTCATCCTCAAGCTCTCCCTTTTCGGGTTCCTCGGGCGTTCCTTCGGCGGCCTTCTTGGGCTTGGTGGGCTTCTTGGTCTCGTCGGGCCTCTCCGCTTTTGGTTCGGGTGCGGCCCGGCCCCCGAGTTTCGCCTCTTCACTCTGGATCGTGTGGATGCGGGCGATGTTCTTCCGAAGGGCGCGGATCTTCCCCGGGTTCGGGGGGGCGCCGCCCATCGCCGCCACGCCGCGCTCGTGCATGAGCTCCTCCCGCATCTCGAAGAGCTTCTTCTCCCGCGCCGCGGCGTCCATCGCGCGGATCTCCTTCGTGCGCAGCAGGGCCATCTACTTCTCGTCCTCCACGTCCACGTCGACGTCGACGCCGAGCTGCTTCACTTCCTTGGCGACCTTCTTCAGGCGCTTCGTGGCCAGCTTGCTCTTCTTGACCTTGGGGGCCTTCGCCCCGGGCTCCTCCGGGAGGACGACGGCCTCCTCGCCTTCCGCGGAGGCTTCCGCGCCCTCCGCCGGGGCAGTGACCTCGGGCTTCGGCTCGATCGGGACCTCCTCCGCTCCGGCGGCCTCCGGCAGCTCCGCCCCAATCGGCACGGCGCCCGGCGCGTCCGCGGGGACCAAGGGCGCGTGAATCTCGATCTCGTCCGGGAGCTTCGCGTTCGGGCTCATGATCTCGACGGTCACGCCGATCACGCCAGGCTTGAGCTTGGCCACGGCGAAGCCCAGGTCCATCCACAGGTTGCGCGGCTCGCCGCAGTACTTGATGTGGCCCGCCTTGAACTTCTCCCTGCGGTGCCTCCGGCCCGTGAGCTTGCCGGCGATGATCACCAGGCAGCCCTTCCCGCCCGCCTCCATGATCCGACGGACGGTCGAGTGGCCCGCGCGGCGGAAG
The DNA here is from genome assembly GCA_038046665.1 of Thermoplasmatota archaeon. GTDB lineage: Archaea > Thermoplasmatota > Thermoplasmata > RBG-16-68-12 > RBG-16-68-12 > RBG-16-68-12. Next base: position 270 of record JBBSVS010000032.1, on the reverse strand, counting down.
TGCCAGCCCCGCTCAAGGGCGTTGGCGAGCTTCTCCGCCATGATCTGTGCGTTCAGGGAGGGATTAGCGACCTCCTGGACCTCGATCTGGGGGTTGTCGAACTTGAACTGGCGCTCGACGGCCTCGGTGAGGCCCTTGATCGCGCTCCCCTTGCGGCCGATCACGAGTCCCGGGCGTTCGGCGAGGAGCGTGACTCGCGTGCCCATGGGCGTGCGCTGGATGTCCAGGCCGCCGAAGCCCGCGCGGCGGGTCTCCCGCATGAGGTATTCC
>JBBSVS010000031.1:0-4075 GCA_038046665.1 Thermoplasmatota archaeon | reverse complement strand
GTACCGGGCGTAGATTTCGCGGAGCCGCTGGTCCATGAGGTATTCGAGCTTCGGCACCTTCGGCATGGCCTTCCGGATCGTCTTCACGGCTTCGAGGGCCGCGGCGCAGACCACGGGGTTCCCGCCGAACGTTCCGCCGAGGCTACCGGGTCCGGGGGCCTCCATGATTTCCTTTTTTCCCGTCACGCCGCCGAGCGGGAGGCCGCCACCGAGAGCCTTGCCGCTCACGAGCAGATCGGGCACCGTGTTCCAGTGGTCGATGCCCCAGAGCCGGCCCGTGCGGCCCATGCCCGCCTGGACCTCGTCATCCACGAGCAGGATCCCATGGCCGTCGCACAGCTTTCGGAGCAGCGGGAAGAACTCCTTGGGCGGCACGATGATCCCGCCCTCGCCCTGCACGGGCTCCGCGACGACCATGCCCACTTGGCCGTCCACCTCGGGCTTCGTGATTGCGGCCTCGATCTCCTCCACGCGCGCCTTCGCACATTCGGCCGGGGATCGGTCCTCAGGGTCGCGGTACGGGTAGGGGTAGTCCATGATGAGGACCTCCCGCACGAGCGGGCCGAAGCCTTCGCGGTACGGCTTCTCCTTCCCCGTGAGGGAGATGTCCAGCAGCGTGCGCCCGTGGAAGGCGGTCCGGAAGGAGACGATCCAGGGCTTCTTCGTGTACACGCGGGCGATCTTCACCGCGTTCTCGATCGCCTCGGACCCGGAGTTGAGAAAGATGGACTGCGTCAGTCCGGGCGGACAAATCTCCGCCATGACCTCGGCGAGGTCCGTGTACGGGCCATAGGTGGACACCATGTAGCAGATGTGGGTGAGCTTGTCGAGCTGGTCCTTGGCGGCCTTGATGACCTGCGGCGGCCGGTGGCCTGCGTTGTGGACGCCGATGCCCACGCCGAGGTCCACGTAGACGTTCCCGTCCGCGTCCTGAACGAAGGGGCCCTCGGCCCGCGTCAGCTCGAGCGGAAGGCCCACGCGCAGCCCCCTCGTCACGAACTTCTCTTTCCGCTCAAGGGCCGCCTTGGATTTCGGCCCTGGCGGCACGACGACGATCTTCGGCCCGGTCAGTCCCTTCCTCACGGCACTCCTCTTGGCAGGCTTCCTCGCAGCATGCTTGACCATGGTATCGTAGCTCGGGCACGGGTCCGTTCGGGCCCGGTCCCCGCATAGGGAAAGGCGAGGAGGATTATAGGCTTTCGACGGGGGAGGAATGTACGTTCATGGACGGGGGCTTCAGGTGAACGCCTCGCCCTTCGTCTCCGGGCCCACCCCGGCAAGGAACAGCCCCCCGAGCAGCATGACGACCGCAATCACGGTGAGGGGCGCGATGATGCCGCCCGTGGATTCAAGCAAAGCCCCGAAGACAACGGGGCCTAGGATGGCGGTCGTCTTCCCGACCCCTTCCGCCATCCCGAAGCCCGTGCCGCGGTACTGAGTGGGGAAGAGCTCGCTCGTGTACGGATACACCGCGCCCCATGCACCCAGGTTGAAGAAGCTCACGAAGATGAGGCCGAGGAGGAGAGTCGCGAAGCTGTTCGCCGTCGCAAACAGATAGCCGCTGACGCCGCCGAGGACCAGGAACAGCGCCAGGGTCCGCTTTCGGCCCCACCGGTCCACGAGGACCATCGACGCGAGGTAACCGGGGAACTGCGCGAGGGCCGAGGCGACCAGGAACAAGGCCAGGAGGGTGATGTCGAACTTCACGTCGGTGAATTTCGGCAAGATCCCCGGGAGCCACAAGAAGAGGCCGTAATAGCTGAAGTTCAACGCAATCCAGGTGACGATCGTGACGGCGGAGCGACGCGCCAGTGCGGGCCCGAACAGCGCGCCGAGGGGAGCCTTCGGCACCGCCTGTTCCTTCGTGAGGGACGCGGGGTCCACGGACCTCCCCGTGATGCGACTCAGGACGCTCGCAGAATCCTGGAGGCGTCCATGGCGGGCGTAGTAGAACGGGCTCTCAGGGATTGTGTTCCGCGCGAGGGCCGCGATGAAGGCCGGGAACGCCGCGACGAGGAAAAGGATGCGCCAGCTCTCGACGCCCGCGAGGGTGACGCCCTGGATGATGAAGACCCACCAGAAGCCGATCGCGAGCAGGAAGCCCAGGGGCCAGAAGAAGTCGAGGAGGACCATGAAGCGGCCGCGGGACTGGGGCGGAAGGAATTCAGACAGGACGGACGGGTCCACGACGAGCATGCCGCCCAGACCCAGACCGGCAAGGAGACGGAAGCCGAAGACGCTCCATGGGTCCCAGGACAAGGCCGTGGCCGCGGTGAAGACCGAATACCAAAGGATGCTGACGAGGAAAATCGTCCTCCGCCCTCGCGCATCCGCGAGGCGGCCGAGATAGAGGCTGCCGAGGAGGGAACCGACGAGGGTCGCGGAAACCACGATGCCATAGAGGACGGGATCCCTTTCCTGGGTGACGCCGAAGCTCCCGAGGACCGATCCCACCACGAGCCCAATCATGATGATCTCGAACGCGACGAAGGTCCAAGCGAACCCTGTCAGCAGGACGACTCTCCGATGGAAGGAGGTGAAGCCGCCGTCCCTGAGGACCTCCTCCACGGTGCGGGTCGCGGCCGCCATGGAGGGGGCGCACATCTCTCGGCTATTTGAGGGATTCGGGGGACGAAAGTGCGCAACCGCCTGGAACGGCCGGAACGACGGCGGGTCACGTCTCGGTCGGTCGCTTCTTCCCCCAGGCCACGAGCAGGTGGAACGACAGTTCCGGAACGGACTCCACCTCGACGTGCTGGAAGCGCTCCTCCAGGAAGGCGACGGCCTTCTCCAGAGGGACCTCGGACACCCTCCCGCCCGTGCGCCGCACGCGCACGCCTTCGATGAAGGCACCGACCTCGAAGGGGCGCGTGGCGTCCCGGGCTAGGAGCGCGTCGGGGAGGATAATTGCGAGCAGGCCGGGAGAACGGATGACCCGGTAGGCCTCCTCGATCGGGCGGAACCATCGCCTCGGGCGGGGGATCCACACGAGGACGGCCTGGTCCACGTAGTTGTCCCGGAGGGGGACATAGGATTCGCCGCCGTCCAGGAGGGTGAGGCGCGGCTCCTCAATCTCGAAGGTCCCGCCGGGCCGCACGAGGAAGATGTCCCCCTGGACCACGTCGAACAGCTGGAAGAGGAACCAGCGGAAGTTGATCTCGCTCAGATATCCAGGCGGGACCACGAGGGCCGTCCGTCCGTGCAGCTTCGCGCGGGGGATGTACTTCGCGAGCAGGTCGAGGGCCCGCTGCATCGTCGTACGGTCCGAGGCCAGGTATTCCAGGTACGCGAGGCGCACCATCGCGATGGCGTCCAGGAGCACATCGTCGAGGTACTCCCGTCCTTTCGCCGTGACCGCGCACTCATGACGCATGGGTCCGCGCTCGCCCGGCGTCTCCGTCGAGGTGACGAGCCCTTCCTTCTCCATGCGCTTGAGGGCCGGATACAGGTGGTTCAGGCGGATGTCGAGTCCCGCGTCGCCGAGGGCGCGGTGGATCTGGTAGCCGTAGGTCGCGCCCTGCTGGATCGTGCGCAGGATGGCCGTCTGCAGGTCCGTGCGAGGCAACTAGGTCCCTTCTCTGGACATAGTATCCGCTCCTCCGAGATGAAGCTTGAGGTGGCCTGCCGCGAAGGGATCAGTCGTGGCGAGGGTCCATGTAGCGGTACACCATCAGGCCGCAATTGGGACAAGGGCCGGAGATCCAGCGGAGGTCCGCCTTCCACGCGTGGTTGCAGTAGGGGCAGTCCACGATGATCTCGGCGACTGCGGCGGCGTCCGCCATGCTCTCCGCTCCATGAAGGCGCATGCGCGGAAATACCTGCGGTGCAAAGGGACTCTTGGCCATATGTTCTTATAGGACCGGACCGTAGTCCGTAAACAGCCCACATCGTCTCGACGGCGCGCGCGGAAGGAATTTTACCCTACGCCTTGCGACTCAAGGCTGTTGTGTCGGCAGAAGTGAGAACATGGACAAAGTGATGACTAAAGTGAAGGACCTGACCCCCGAGTCCAAGCAAGTAAATGTCTTGGCCAAGGTCGTCGGGTTGAGTGAAGAGCGAGAGATTACCTCCCGGT
>JBBSVS010000030.1:0-2632 GCA_038046665.1 Thermoplasmatota archaeon | reverse complement strand
AGTCGGGGGACGTTTGGCGGGAGGCGGCGTGACCGTGATGCCCGTCAAAAACAACCTGACAGAACCCGAGACGCAAACGACTTCGCCGCGCCACTACGTTTAACTCTGCGGGAGGCCATGCCGGCGGAGAGGGGGAACCGTGCAAGGGGAGGTCCCGACGGATCGGCCCTGGCTGCGTCACTGGCCCGAGGGCATACCCAAGACCATCGACTATCCGGACATCCCGGTGCCGGAGCTGCTCCGGCGGACCGCGAAGGCCCATCCCGACTGGCCCGCGATGTCCTTCTACGGGCTGCGCATCACCTACCGCGAGTTCGACGAGAAGGTGGACCGCTTCGCGGCGGGCTTGAAGAAGCTCGGCCTGAATCGGGGCGACCGCGTCTCCCTCCTGCTGCCGAACACGCCCCACTTCCCCATCGCGTTCTTCGGCGTCCTGCGCGCGGGCGGCATCGTCGCGCAGACGAACCCGCTGTACACGGCGCGCGAGCTCGAGAACCTCTACAACGACGCGGGCGTGGAGACCGTCGTGGCGATGGACCTCTTCTGGCCCAACCTCGCGAAGGCGAGGCCACAGACCCGCGTGAAGAACGTGATCGTGTGCGACGTGAAGGAGTTCCTCCGGTCCCCGTTGCGGCAGCTCTATCCGATCAAGAAGCGGCGGGACCTGAAGAAGCAGGGCCATTGGCCCCTGAACATCCCGGAGGAATCCTGGGTGCACCGGTTCCCGGAAATCCTCGAGTCTCCGCCGGACTCCGGCCCGGCCCCGCCCATCCGGCCGGCGGAGGACGTGGCCGTGCTCCAGTACACGGGCGGGACCACGGGCGTGCCCAAGGGCGCGATGCTCACCCATCGCAACCTCGTGGCCAACGCCCTCCAGACGGGCTCCTGGCTCCCGACGACAGGACATGGCCAGGAACGGTTCCTCGGAGCGATCCCTCTCTTCCACGTGTACGGGCTCACAACGGTCATGACGGGCCCCATCGCCCTGGCGGCCGAAATCGTGCTCCACCCGAACCCGCGGGATATCAAGGCGATCCTCAAGCTGATCAACAAGACGAGGCCGACGGTCTTCCCCGGCGTCCCGACGATGTACATCGCGATCCTCCGCCACCCCAAGGTGTCGAAGTACGACCTGAAGTCGATCAAGGCCTGCATCTCCGGCTCCGCGCCGCTCCCCAACGAAGTGCGACACGAGTTCGACGCCGTGACGGGAGGGAAGCTTGTCGAGGGCTACGGGCTCACGGAAGCCTCCCCCGTCACGCACGCGAACCCGCTCTTCGGGTTGATCAAAGAAGGCATCGGCATCCCTTTCCCGGACACGGACTCGAAGATCGTGGACATGGAGGACCCGTCGAAGGACCTGCCACAGGGCCAGGTGGGCGAGCTCGCGGTGCGCGGGCCGCAGGTGATGAAGGGCTACTGGAACAAGCCCGAGGAGACGAGGCTCGTCCTGCGGGACGGCTGGCTCCTCACCGGGGACATCGCGAAGATGGACGAGGACGGGTACTTCTTCATCGTGGACCGCAAGAAGGACATGATCCTCTGCTCCGGGTACAACGTGTATCCGCGGGAGGTCGAGGAGGTCCTCTACATGCACCCTGCGGTCCAGGAGGCCGCGGCGATCGGCATTCCGGACCCGTACCGCGGGGAAACCGTCAAGGCCTTCGTCATCCTGAAGCCCGGGATGACCGCGACGTCGGAGGAGATCATCGCCTTCTGCAAGGAGAGGCTCGCGCCCTTCAAGGTCCCCAAGCAGGTCGAGTTCGCGAAGGAGCTCCCCAAGACCATGGTGGGAAAGGTCCTGCGGCGGGAGCTGCGGGAGCAGGAGCTCGCGAAGTTGAAGGCCGCGACTCCGGTCAAGTGACCGCGGACCGCCCTAGCTGACGTGCATCTCCGAGCGCGACGCCTCGAGGAACCGCGACAGGTCCTCCACCTCGGCCTCGACCCCTCGCCACACGGCTTTCGAGAGAGGATGGAAGGGCTCGAGGATGACTTCCAAGCGCTCCCCTGTTCGTCGGTGCGACCAGACGCCGAGGACCCGCCCGTCGACTAGAATCGTGGGGGACAGCCACCCCGCCTTGCGGTACACACGCTTGTAGTGCACCGCAGCAACGAGGTGGCTCTTGTCCCGATGGCCCAGAAGGAGGACATCGAAGTTGGGGAGGAGCCTCACGACAGGCCCTTCCGGGCCGGTCCTCTTCATGGCGCCGAGATCCTCCTGCAGCATCCAGCCCGGCCGACCACCGGTCTCCGTCGGAGCGAGACTGCCCTCCACCATCGCCCACGCCTCCCGCACCTCCGCGGCGGCCAGGTTCGTCCACAGGCCGTAGTCCGCCCTCGTGGCGGGACCGTAGGCCCTGAGGTACCGCTTCAGGAGCTGCGCCTTCGCCTCGGGCACCGGGAGGTCCTCCCACGAGGGGAGCCAGTCCTCCATGCGGACGAAGGACACTTCGTTCCCGCGGTCCGGCCCGAAGCACACGAGGCCGCGGGCGCAGGCGACCCGCACCACGCCGCCCCAGGAGTGGGCGACCCACCGTCGAGCCATGGCCCCGACATCACGGCCGACGCGGTCCGCGAGCTCGCGGCGGAGAAGGGGACCGTCCCGCAGCGCGCGAACGATCGCCCGGACCGA
>JBBSVS010000029.1:0-1317 GCA_038046665.1 Thermoplasmatota archaeon | reverse complement strand
AAGCACTACGGGGACCTGAAGAACTACATCGGCGGAACGTGGGTGGACTCCACCGCGACGGAATGGCTCGAAGACACGAACCCCGCGACGGGGCAGGCGATCGCCCGCGTGCCCCTCTCGCCCAAGGAGGACGTCGACCGCGCGGTGCAAGCCGCCCTGCAGGCGTGGGAGGAGTGGCGGGAGACGCCGCCGATCTCCCGCGCCCGGTACTTCTTCAGCCTGAGGGCCCTCATGGAGGAGCACTTCGAGGAGCTCGCCCGGATCGTCACCCAGGACCACGGGAAGATCATCGACGAGGCACGCGGCGAGGTCCGGCGGGCGATCGAGAACGTCGAGGTCGCCGCGGGCATCCCGAGCCTGATGATGGGCTACAACCTCGAGGACGGCGCCGCCGCGGGGATCGACGAGGAGGTCCTCTACCAGCCCCTCGGCGTCTTCGCCGGCATCAGCCCCTTCAACTTCCCCGCCATGGTCCAGTTCTGGTTCTGGCCCTACGCCGTGGCCACGGGGAACTGCTGGGTCGCGAAGCCGTCGGAACAGGACCCCCTCGTGCAGGCCCGCATCGTCGAGCTCATCGAGGAGGCGGGTTTCCCGCCCGGCGTCGTGAACCTGGTGCATGGCGCCAAGGAGTCCGTGGAGGCTATCTGCGACCACCCGGACATCAAGGGCGTCTCCTTCGTTGGATCGACCCCGATTGCGAGGCTCGTGTACGCGCGGGCGGCCTCCCACGGCAAGCGCGTGCAGTGCGGCGGGGGCGCGAAGAACCTCTTGGTCGTCCTGCCGGATGCCAAGCTGGACAAGATCGTGCCCAACATGATCTCGTCCGTCTACGGCACCGCGGGGGAGCGGTGCCTCGCGGGGTCCATGGTCGTCGGGCTCGGCGAGGCCCACGGCTCCGTACGGAAGAAGTTCACGGACGCGGCCTCGAAGCTCAAGGTGGGCTACGGCCTCGACGAGACCGTCCAGATGGGCCCCGTAATCACGAAGAAGCACCAGGAGCGGGTCCTGGGGTACGTGGACAAGGGCGAGGCCGAGGGCGCGGAGGTCGCCCTGGACGGGCGCGGCTGCAAGGTGCCCGGATACAACGGCTACTTCGTCGGCCCGACGGTCCTGGACAAGGTCACCGCAGACATGACCGTGGCCAAGGAGGAGATCTTCGGGCCCGTCGCGAGTTTCGTGGACATGGAGGATCTGGACGAGGCCATCGCCTGGATCAACAAGAGCCCTTACGGGAACGCGGCGTCCATCTACACGTCGAGCGGCAAGGCCGCGCGGGACTTCCGGTACAAGGTGAGGGCGGGCAGCATCGGCATCAAC
>JBBSVS010000028.1:0-1167 GCA_038046665.1 Thermoplasmatota archaeon | reverse complement strand
CCACCGACCGGGTTGGTCCCGTCCTGCGCGGAGGGCGGCGTCCTGGGCTTGCTCCCCGGCATCATCGGGTCCGTCCAGGCGATCGAAGATATCAAGGTCCTCCTGGGCAAGGGCGACACCCTCGTCGGGCGGCTCCTCGTCTTCGCCGCGATGCGCATGAAGTTCCGGGAGCTCAAGCTCCGGAAGAACCCCGACTGCGCGATCTGCGGCACGAACCCGACGGTCAAGGAGCTCATCGACTACGAGGAGTTCTGCGGCCTCAATGCACCCAGCGAGCAGGTGAGCGAGGAGTATCAGATTTCCCCCGGGGAGCTCAAGGCGAGGCTCGACAACGGCGGCGAGGTCGTCCTCCTGGACGTGCGGGAGCACATGGAGTGGGAGATCAACCGCCTCGAGGGCGCCATCCTCATGCCGGTGGCCCAGGTTCCGAATCGCGTGAACGAGCTCAGCACGGCGGACGACATCGTCGTCTACTGCAAGTCCGGCGTGCGGTCTGCGCGGATCACGAACTTCCTCCGGGAACTCGGGTTCCGCAAGGTGAAGAACCTCGTGGGCGGCATCGACGAATGGGCGGACCGAATCGATCCGGACATGCCTCGTTACTAGATGATTGTGGAGCGACCGTCTCGCTCGAAAAGACAAAGAGCCTCCGTGTGCATCCGGCCCCGATGCCCCTCGACCCGGGAACGGTGCACCGCTACACGATGCTCGAACGGGCGGTGAAGAGCCTCGTGAAGCAGGGTCGCTTCGACGACTCCCTGAAGCTTCTCGAGGAGATGTTCTCGATCGCCCCCGAGGACGCAGGCCTCTCCAAGCTCAAGGCCCGGTTCGCGGCCGCCCTGATCAAGCAGGCGGCCCAGGCCCAGAAGATCTCCGCCGCCACGAGCCTGGTCGAGCTCGTCGACAAAAAGGTCCCCGCGGCCCACTTGGGCGCCCAGGAAAAGGACCTCCTCGCCAAGGCGAAGGCGGACCTCTATTCCTTGTGAGATTCGCACAGGCTTATCGCCCGCGATGCGCGTGGGGGATTCATGGTCCGTTCCCAGGAGGACTACGCGAAGTCCCTCCAGCTCGTGCGCGAGGAAAAGGACTACTTCTTCCAGACCGACCCGGGTTCACCTATCCCGGAGGAGATCCGCACGCGCTTTCAGGGCCTCGAGTACTTCCTTC
>JBBSVS010000027.1:0-4872 GCA_038046665.1 Thermoplasmatota archaeon | reverse complement strand
CTTGAACGGTGCGATGGCGGTGACGATGATCGCGTCCACGCGCGGGTCCACGATGGGCCCTCCCGAGGACATGGAATAGGACGTCGACCCGGTGGGCGTGGCGAGGATGATGCCGTCCGCCTGCACGCGCTCGACGAGGGCGTCGTCCACGCGGATTTCGAAGTGTCGGATCTTCGCGATCTGAGCCGTGTGCACCACGACCTCGTTCGTGCAGTCGAAGAATCGCTGCCCGTTGAGCTGGACCTTGAGTCGGAGACGTTCCTCGACCCGGTAGTCGCCCTTCACCACTCGCTCGAGGAGCGGCTCGACTTCCGTGTCGTAGACCTCGGCGAGGAAGCCCAGGGAACCCGAGTTCACCCCGAGGAGCTTCGCATCGTTGAGCTGTAGGGCCCGCAAAATCGTCCCGTCCCCTCCAATCGCGAGCAGGACGTCGACCTTCATGTGGGCCAGCGGCTGCCCTTGCTTGCCGAGCTCCCGTGCTACCTCGGTCTCGAGGAACACTTCATGGTGGGGCTCAAGGAGCTTCACGATCCGGCTCGCGGACTCCAGGGCCGTCGGGATGTGCGGGTTCGCGGTGATGCCGAATTTCAACGGATCGCCTCCCAGGTCTTCAGGTCGCCCACGGCTACGAGGTCCGTGCGGGCCTCCGACGTCAGCGGCATGTCCAGGTCCTTCCCCTGCAGGGTCAGTACGTGGCCTCCGGCCTCCCGCACGATCAACGTCCCCGCAGCAAGGTCCACGACCCGCAGCTTCGTCTGAGGCACGGCGGAGTGCATGTAGTACAGGTCCGCCGCGCCTCGGGCCACGAGGCACAGGTCGAGGGACGCAGCCCCCAGGTTCCGCACCCGTCGGGCTTTCGCGGCCACCTCGGCGGCGTCGGGATCCGCGTTCGTCCCGAGATATACTGTGAAGAGCGTATCGTTCGGGCTGTAGGCCCGCACGTGCAGGGATCGGCCGTCCAGGGTCGCGCCCTTTCCTCGGGCGGCATGATACGTGGCTCCGCTCACGAGGTCGCGGACAAGGCCCTCCTCAACGTCGGAGAGCCGCTCGTGGCCCAGGGCGATGGACACGGAATAGGCGGGCACCCCCCGAAGGGCGTTGTGGGTGCCATCGACGGGATCCAGGACCAGCGTCGCGGTCCCGCCCCGGTCCACGAATCCCGCCTCCTCGCTGAGGACATTCAGCTCCGCACCCCGTTCGTCCAGCGTGCGGAGCACGGCGGCCTCGGCCTCGCGGTCGATGCGCGTGCTTGGCGCGCCATCGGCCCCGCGGCCCAGGATCTCCCCCGGGTCGCCCGTGAGGCCGTCGACGGCCCGCTGCACCGCCTCCGCCAGGTCTTCGAGGAGGCTCTTCATGCTTCGCGCTACGTCCTCTCTTGATATAGAACTATTGTGAGGAGGTTCGGGGGAGCCCATGGCGGGGCACCCGGGGACCGCTCGACCGCGATATTCTTATATAGAAGTCTCAACATAGACTTGAGCCCCGAACCGTGCGTTCGGGGGTTCGGAGGACGATAGCATGATGCCAGCAGGTACGCAAATTCTCGTTTTGAAGGAAGGAACCCGCCGCGAGCGGGGCAAGGGAGCCCAGTCCAACAACATCGCGGCCGCCAAGGCAGTCGCGGATGCGGTGCGCTCCACCCTCGGCCCGCGAGGGATGGACAAGATGCTCGTCGACAGCCTGGGGGACGTCGTCATCACGAACGATGGCGTGACGATCCTCAAGGAGATCGACATCGAGCATCCCGCGGCGAAGATGATTGTCGAAGTGGCGAAAACCCAGGACGAGGAGGCCGGCGACGGGACGACGACCGCCGTGATCCTGGCCGGCGAGCTCCTCAAGAATGCCGAGGACCTCATCGAGCAGAGCATCCATCCGACCGTGATCGCCTCGGGCTACCGCCAGGCGAGCGACAAGGCCCGCGATGTTCTGGACAAGGTGGCCACGAAGATCACGATTAAGGACACGGAGGTACTGAAGAAGGTCGCCATGACGGCGATGGCCTCCAAGTCGGCGAGCGGCCACAAGGAGCACCTCGCGGACATCTCCGTGAAGGCCGTGACCACGGTCGCGGAGCAGAAGGCGGACGGCTCCTACTTCGTGGACGACGACAACATCCAGGTCGTCAAGAAGCAAGGCGGCTCCATCGCCGACACCGATCTGGTGGACGGCATCATCGTGGACAAGGAGCGCGTGCACCCCGGAATGCCGGGCGAGGTCAAGGACGCGAAGATCGCCCTCGTCGACGCGGCCCTCGAGGTCAAGAAGACCGAGATCGACGCGAAGATCGAGATCACCGATCCCACGCAGCTCCAGGCGTTCCTCGACGAGGAGGAGGCCATGCTCAAGCGCATGGTCGACACGGTCAAGAAGAGCGGCGCCAGCGTCATCTTCTGCCAGAAGGGCATCGACGACCTGGCCCAGCACTACCTCGCGAAGGAGGGCATCTACGCCGTCCGGCGCGTGAAGAAGTCCGACATGGAGAAGCTTGCAAAGGCCACGAACGGCAAGATCGTCACGAAGCTCGACGAACTCTCGAAGGATGACCTGGGCTACGCCAAGCAGGTGTACGAGAAGAAGATCGGTGATGACGAGATGACCTTCGTCACGGGCTGCAAGAACCCGAAGGCCGTGTCCATCCTGATCCGTGGCGGCACCGAGCACGTCGTGGACGAGGTCGAGCGGTCCCTCGAGGACAGCACGTCCGTCGTGGCGGTCGCCATCGAGGACGGCAAGGTCATCACGGGCGGCGGCTCCAGCGCGATGGAGATCGCCCTGGCCCTGCGCGACCACGCGGCCACGGTGGGCGGGCGCGAGCAGCTCGCGATCGAGGCCTTCGCCGACGCCGTCGAATCAATCCCGCGCACTCTGGCGGAAAATGCCGGCCTGGACCCCATCGACATCCTCATCGAGCTCCGCAAGGAGCACAAGAAGGGGAACAAGCACGCGGGGATCAACGTCTTCACCGGCAAGGTCTCCGACATGAAGAAGGAGAACGTGATCGAGCCGATCCGCGTCGGAGGCCAGGCGATCTCCTCGGCGACGGACGCGGCGGTCATGATCCTCCGCATCGACGACGTGATCGCGTCGAAGGCCGGTGGCGCGCCCGGCGGCAAGGGCGGCGCCGGCGGCGACCACGGCGACGAGGGCGGCGCCGGAGAAGAGTTCTGACGGGGCCGAACGGGGAGGCCCCGCGGCCCCGGGGGTCTCCATGACCGACGAACCTAGTTCGGACCTGGACGAGCGCCCGGGCGCGGTGGCCCGCCTCTTCCGGCGGCTCAACCACGTCCGTTCCCTCCCGGGTCCGGATCCTTCCCATTTTCCTCCGGCGCTGGGGTTTCCCTCGCCGACAATCCTCGAGGAAGGGCCCACTACAGTCCCGTCGGCGGAGATCCACGCCACGCTCCGGCGCGTCTACGTGACCGTCGAGATTCCCGGCGTGCCCAAGGATGCAATCGACATCCAGGCGTGGGAGGACCGCGTCACCGTCCACGCCCCGCGCCCGGGCGGGCCTACGTACTGCTTGGAGCTTGCTCTCCCGGAGCGGGTCGATTCGCGCTCCGCGCGCTCGACCTACCGCAATGGCGTGCTGGACATCACATTCCTACGAAGCCCACGTCCCGACAATCCGGATGGTGAGCCTGATGACAGATGAGACTCCGTCCGCCCAAGAGGAGCCTGAGGAAATGACTCAGCCGCCCAAGGCGGAGGTCTCCGATCTCGAGCGGACTCGCAGCCAGAACGAAGAGCTCCTCACGAAGCTCAAGTACGTTCAGGCGGAGTACGAGAACTACCGCAAGCAGGCCACCCGGGAGATGGAGGCGGTCCTGAAGGTCGCCCACGAGGCCCTCCTGGCCCGCCTCCTCCCGGTGCTGGACGACTTCGATGCCGCCCTTGCGAACCTTGATGGCGAGGCCGCGAAGGGCGTGCGCATGGTCCACGAGCGTCTCCTCAAAGCCCTGGGGGAGGGCGGACTCCAGGAGATCCCCGCGAAGGGGCAGACGTTCGACCCCTACGTGCACGACTGCGTGCAGCAGGTTCCCGACTCCGGCCTGGCAGACGGCCTGGTCAAGGAGGTCGTCCGGAAGGGGTACCGCGTGCAGGAGCGCGTCCTGCGTCCCGCTCAAGTCATCGTCGTCAAGAACGGAGGTGAATCGGATGGCTAAGATCATCGGCATCGACCTCGGCACCACGAATTCCGAGGGCGCGTACATGGAAGGGGGAACGCCCAGGATCATCCCGAGCGCGGAGGGCAGCGCCTACGGGGGCAAGATGTTCCCGTCCGTCGTGGCCTTCACGAAGGACGGCATCCTCGTGGGCGAGCCGGCCAAGCGCCAGGCGGTCCTGAACCCCGAGAAGACCGTGATCCAGATCAAGCGCAAGATGGGGACGGACTACAAGGTCAAAATCGACGGGAAGGACTACACGCCCCAGGAGATCTCAGCGATGGTCTTGCGGAAGATCAAGACGGACGCGGAGGCCTTCCTCGGGCAGAAGATCACCCAAGCCGTGATCACCGTCCCTGCGTACTTCAACGACAACCAGCGCCAGGCCACGAAGGACGCGGGCAAGATCGCGGGTCTCGAGGTGCTTCGCCTGGTGAACGAACCTACCGCCGCGGCCCTCGCCTACGGCCTCGACAAGAGGGGCGAAGGCAAGATCGCGGTGCTGGACCTGGGCGGCGGGACCTTCGACGTGACCCTCATGGAGATGGGGGAGGGCGTCTTCGAGGTCACCAGCACGTCGGGAGACACGCAGCTCGGCGGCATGGACATGGACAACGCGGTCATCCAGTGGCTCGTGTCCGAGTTTCGCGCCGAGCACGGCGTGGACATCTCCGCGGACAAGCAGGCGATGCCGCGCCTGCGCGAC
>JBBSVS010000026.1:0-17763 GCA_038046665.1 Thermoplasmatota archaeon | reverse complement strand
CGCAGACGCGCCTGGATGGCGCCGGAGAACTCCGTGTCCAAGTTGGGATCGTCCATTCCGTCGCCCGAGTTGGCTACGGTCGCCCGGACGACGTCCGCGCCCCAGTCCTTGACCGCCACGCGGATGTACCATGCGTTCCCCTTGGACTTGGACATCTTGCGGCCCGATTGCTTCACGTGACCGATGACGCCGAAGCCGCGGGGCCAGTGCTCCGGAGGAAAGAGGGCGGTGTGGTTGAACAGGCAGAAGGTCATGTGGTTCTGGACCAGATCCTTCCCCGTGTTCCGCAGGTCGAAGGGGTACCAGTAGGTGAACTCCCGCCGCAGGTCCTCGACGAGACCCCGGTTTACGCCGAGCCGGGAGGCGATCGCCGCGGGATCCCCCTGGCCCAGGAAGACGTAATCGAAGAAGGCGTCGTCCAGCTTCGAGGCCCAGGGCACCTCGCTCTTCAGCTTGCCTCCCTGCAGGACGTGGGCGATCGTGTAGTACGCCATGTAGATCGTGGAGTCGGACAGGGATTCGATGACCCAGTTCTCGTCCCAGGGAAGTTTCGTGCCGAGCCCGCGGTGGTGGGTGCACGGCCAGTCCCGCAACCAGTCGATCACGTAGTCGAACTGCTTCCGCAGGGCCTCCGGGTACAGGGCCATCGTCCCGAGGGCCTCATGGGCTTTGGCCTTCCACGCCGGGTCCCCATAGGCCAGGAACCACTGGTCCGCGACGACCTTCACGATCGCGGGCGTCGTGCAGCGGCAGACGACCTCGCCGCTGGGCTCGTACATGACGTCCGCCTGGCGGGAGGCCAGCAGCTCCTTCTTCACCTCGTCCTTGGCCACTTCGACCCGCATGCCCGCGTAGGGCCCGCAGTTCTCGCTCATGACTCCCTGGTAGAAGCCGCTCTTGTAGACCTCCGCCTTGGCCTGGGCCAGCTTGTCCTTCTCGCCCTGATGCTGGATGCCCATCCGGTCGACGATCTCCTTCGCGGGGAGCGGGCCCCATCCGGGCGTCTTGATGATGGACACCGGCGAAATCGCGCGGATCCTTTCCTTGTCGAGCCCATAGCGGTCGAGCTGGGCCTCGTCCTGTTGTAGGTCCCGCAATGCGACGTAGTCGTCCGGGGCGTCCGAGGGCACACTGGTGACGATCCCGGTGCCGCGCCGCTGGTCGATGAACGCCCCCGGCAGGACGGGAAGGGCGCGGTTGATCGCGGGGGCGATCCCCTCCTTGCCGACCAACTCGGTCCCGCTCATCCTCGATTCGACGGAGACGGCCTTCCCTTGCTCCGCGAGCTTCGTGGCCGCAGGCTCGTTCAGGATCCACCGCTCGCCATCGACGCGGGCGACCACGTAGGTGGCTTCGGGATCCACCCAGACGTTCGTCTGGCCGAATACCGTCTCCGGGCGGATCGTCGCGGCCACGAGGATGCGGCCGTCCGCCAGGGGGAACTTGAGCAGCGTGAACTCCGAGGGCGTCTCGCCCTCCCCCTCGAGGCGGTCGTGGTCCCCGATGGGCGCCTGGTCCCGCGGGCACCAGATGACCGGGTGCTTGTCGATGCGGACGTACCCGCCGTCCTTCAGGCGGCGGAACTGCCACTTCACGAAGGCGTCGTAGGGCGGGTTCAGGTTCGTGGTGATGAAGGAGCGCCGCCAGTCGATCGCCGCGCCCACGGACTGAAGATCCCCGATCGTGGCCTGCGGGAAGACCTCGATCCAGTGCATTGGGTCCGCGAACTCGGGAATCTCCCGCTCGGGGACGCCCATCTGCCGCAGGATCCGCATCTGGACCTCCTCGCCCTCCGCGATCCGCTTCGCGGCGCCGAGGATGGGCAGGCCCGTGCAGTGGAAGGCCTGCGGATGGAGCACGTTATAGCCCGCCATGCGGCGGTAGCGGGACTGGAACTCCGCGCGCAGGAAGGCCGTCAGGAAACCCAGGTGCTGGTAGCTGTTGACGTAGGGGTAGGGGACGTTGCTGTACCACTTGGGCTTGCCCGGTTGAGCGGAGGCCTCGAAGA
This sequence comes from Thermoplasmatota archaeon, assembly GCA_038046665.1. Classification (GTDB taxonomy): domain Archaea; phylum Thermoplasmatota; class Thermoplasmata; order RBG-16-68-12; family RBG-16-68-12; genus RBG-16-68-12. The sequence goes on along the minus strand of JBBSVS010000026.1, from coordinate 15,755 downwards.
GGCGAGCCTGGGCCCACGACTCCTGCCACTTGCGCTCGATGGCCCAGGGATCATAGGCCGCCGCACGCGGCTTCCCACCGCGACCGGGACGGACCTTGGCAGGCCTCCGTACGCGGCCGGATGACGGGCGTACGACGCGCGGCGCACGCTTGCGCGGGCTCGACGACGGGCGGACGCGGGGACGACGCGTCGTCCCTTTCGAGGGGCTGCGAATCGCCTTCCGGCGAGGTCTTGAGACCCGCTTCGCCGCCGTCTCTATCGCTCGCGTCCTGCGGCGCTGGATGGGCCGATTCTTCGTCGAGCGCCCGCCCTTCCGCCTCGCCACGGGTGCCTGAACGGGAGCCCTCCGTAAAACCTTTCGCCGCGGCAAAGCCCTTGAGGAAAGACCCACCGGCGGGAGTCAGACGAACACATTTTCATTCGGCATACATGATAAAAATATCCGGTGCGTTTTTGCCGCCTTTTCCAGACAGGATGGAGGGAGGTTGTCATACGTCGTATGACAATTGACAAAACATATTTATAACGACCTTCGGGATACGGCGCCCAACACGCCAAGACATGCGGGAAAACGGGTATGACGTCCGTCATACCTCCCGGGTGGAAAAGGCGGGGTCTGGGATGGACGAAAACGAGCGCATAACCCTTCGGCTCGAGAAGGAGAACCTCGAGCTCCTCGACTCGTTCCTGAGCGAGAACAAGTCGTATGGGAACCGCTCCCAGCTGGTCCGCGATGCGGTCCAGCAATTCATCCAATCGGTCCGGGAAGGCGGCAACACGGTGACGACCCGCATCCCGAACTACTACCTGGACCTCATCGACCGCCTCGTGGCCGACGGGTACTTCCTGAACCGGGAGCACGCGATCGTCCGCAGTATCGAGGAATGGTTCACCCGGGAGCGCGTCAAGGAAATCCGGGACCACCGCCAGGAGATCGACAAGACGACGGGCAAGGTGGTCTCTGTCTCCACGGGCGAGAAGGACGGAGTCATCCCGCGATGACCGCGGTGGAAGCGTGTCGGATGCCAGAAGGGAGTGCCTCGTAGCAGGAAAGGGAAAGGATGGGACCTGTCATGAAGGGATGGGATGCACGCCTTCGTCGTAGGCTCGACCTTCTGGCCTCCCTCGACCTGGGATGGGTCGAGGCAACATGGGAGGCCAGCAATACATGATGCCGAAGGACTACGTCGACGAGGTCGTCAACGGGCTGTTCGAGGATGCAGTCGATCCCCGGATCAGCGTGGTTGGCGTCGGCGGCGCAGGTGGAAACGTGGTGAGCGCGCTCTACGATCGGGACGTGAAGGGCGTCGAGACCGTGGCCGTCAACACGGACCCTGCGGGCCTCTCGAAGGCCGAGGCGGACTACAAGGTCCTCCTGCCCCACACGGAGGGCGAGGACCGCATCGCCGCGGCCAGGACCTCCGCGGAGACCGCGGAGGGACCCCTCAAGGACTCCCTCTCCTCGGACATCGTCTTCGTCGTGGCGGGCCTGGGCGGCGCCGCCGGGACGGGGGCCGCGCCCGTGGTCGCGCGCACGGCGCGGGCGAGCGGGGCCGTCACGATCGCGATCGGGATCCTGCCCTTCGACATGGAGGGCCGCACGGACGCGGCGAAGGCCGGGCTCGAGGAGCTCCGGCGGGAGGCGGACAGCCTCATCGTCGTGGACAACAACTCCCTGGACAAGTTCGCGGACCAGCTCTCCTTCAACGAGGCCCTGCAAGTCGTGAACCACATGGTCATCACGATCGTCCAGGGCGTCGTGGACCACTTGGCCAAGTCCTTCCTCACCACGGTCGCGGAGGAGGTCGAGAACGTGGCCCGGGAGATCGAGGACCAGAACGCCAACGCGGTCCGCATGGAGGTCGAACCCTCCGAGACCGTCCACGCGGCCTGGGAGGTCGACCCGGTCGTCTTCGACGACAACGGGTTCATCGGCCTCCGCTGAACCTCCTTCCAATCACTCCTCCCCCCAACCAACGCCCACCCGCGAGGGCATCGGGCGGCCGGCCCCGCAAGGGGACGGCGCGGCCCTCGCACCTCTTTCTTTCTCGTCGAGGCGGGGAAGCTTCTTGCGGGCCGTCGCCCTTCCGTCGAGTATGGTCGCGTACCGAGAGACTCTGCGCCTCGAGACGCGGAAGGGCGTGCAGGCAATCGACATCACCCGCCAAGTCACGGAGGCGGTGGACCGTTCGGGCGTGGGCGACGGCCTTGCCTGCGTCTTCACTCCGAGCAGCACGAGCGCGATCATGACCAACGAATTCGAGCCCGGTCTCATGGAGGAGGACATCCCCGCGGCCCTCGAACGCCTGTTCCCCGAAGGGTTGGACTACGGTCATGAGCGACGCTGGCACGACGGGAACGGCCACAGCCACGTACGCGCGACGTTCCTGGGGCCGAGCCTCACCGTCCCCGTCCTCGACGGCTGCCTGGCCCTCGGCCGATGGCAGCAGGTCGTGTTCCTCGAGTTGGACAACAAGCCCCGCCGCCGCGAGGTCCTCGTCCAGGTGGTCGGAGAAGGGCGCACGAATCCTTCGAACCGAAGGGACAAATAGGACCCTCTCGCGTCGCGGGCGCGCATGGACGTCCCGCTGGCCGACACGACATCCGCGACGCAGCGGTCCTCCATCTTCTCCCTGGCATGGCCCGTGATGGTGTCCAACCTGCTCCAGACCCTCACGATGACGGTCGACCTGGTCATGGTGGGGTCACTCGGGGCGGAGGCGCCCGCGGCGGTCGCGGCGGTCGGGCTCGGCGGCAACTTCGTCTACCTGTTCTTCGCGGTGATGATCTCCGTGAGCGCGGGGACGATCGCCCTGGTGGCCCGCGCGATGGGGGCGAAGGACCAGGATCTCGCGGACCACGTGCTCAAGCAGAGCTTCGTCCTCGGCGCGATCCTCAGCGTGCCGCTGACCCTGGCGGGAGTGGCCTTCGCGGAGCCTGTCCTTGTGGTCTTCGGCGCAACCCCCGATGTGGTGGGCCCGGGGGCGATGTACATCCGGATCATCTCCCTCGTGGTCTTCTTCCAGTTCCTGAACTTCCTAGGTAGCGCCGCCCTTCGCGGGGCTGGGGACACCGTGACCCCGTTGTGGATTGGCGTGCTCGTGAACGTGGTGAACTTCGGAATCAACGTGAACACGATCTACGGCAACGCGTTCATCCCTCGGATGGGAGCGGTCGGTGCCGCGATCGGCACCTCGATCTCCTACGTGGTCGGGGCGGCGGTCCTTGTGGTCCTGTTCCTCCGAGGAAAGCACAAGCTGCGCTTCCACTGGGGCGGCCCGCGGGGGAACCTGACGACCGTACGGCGGATTTTCCGGATCGGTTGGCCTGCGGCCCTCGAGCAGATCATGCTCCAGGTGGCCTTCCTGGTCTGGGTCGGCATGGTCGTCGTCTACGGCACGGACGTGCTCGCGGCCCACCAGATCGGTCTGCGCATACAGAGCTTCGCATTCATGCCTGGGTTTGGGTTCGCGATCGCCGCCACGGCGCTCGTGGGCCAGGACCTCGGGGCCCGGTCTCCCGCGAAGGCGGAGAAGAGCGGGTGGGAAGCCGCGAAGCTCTCCGTGTTCGTGATGACGGCCACCGCGGTGGGGACCTTCCTCCTCGCGGAGTACATCTCCCGCCTCTTCATCTCCGATGCGACTGTGATCGCTTGGTCCGTGACTTTCATCCGCATCCACGCCGTGAGCATCCCCGCGGTGGGCGTGTTCTTTGCAATCGACGGCGCGCTGCGGGGTGCGGGGGACACCCGCTTCCCGCTGATGACGTCCCTGAGCGGGATCTACGTGGTCCGCCTCCCGCTCTCCTACGTCCTCGGGTTCGTTCTCGGTCTGGGCATCGTGGGCGTCTGGATTCCCCTCGTCGTCGAGTACTGGTACCGCGCGGCGGTGATCTCGAATCATTTCCGCCGAGGGCGATGGAAGACCTTGCGGGTCTGAGCGCCGACAATCTTTAAGCCCACCGGACCCTAGGCCCCCGGGGGCGCCAGCATCCCTCGAGACATCCAGAACGAGAAGGCGAACAACTCCTTCCGACTGAACAAGGTCGGGGTGACGGGCGTCGTGAAGCCCGTGCAGGTCCGCCGGCCCGGACGGTCCCTCACCCTCACGACGTCCATCGACGTCTTCGTCGATCTGCCGCCCACGCAGAAGGGTTCTCACCTCTCCCGGAATCTCGAGATCATCAACGAGCTCGTGGACAAGTCCGTCCGTGAACCCGTCGACAGCCTGGAGGACCTCACGGAGACGATCGCCCGCTCTCTCCTGAAGAAGCACGAGTACGCGACCACCTCGGAGGTCTGGGCCCGCGCGGATTATTTCCTCGAGCGCACGTCCCCGTGGGGCCGCACCTCGATGGAACCGTACCACCTCGTCGCCCGCGCGAATGCGAAGCGCGGCTCCTCGGTCGTAGAGCGGTCCATCGGGGTCGAGGTCATCGGGATGACCGCGTGCCCCTGCGCCATGGAGATGGTGCGGGACCATCTCGTCAAGGATCATCCGGAGATTAGGGACTGGCCGGAAGACATTCCCTTCGTGACCCATAATCAGAGGAACCACACGACGCTGATCCTCCAGGAACCGGCCGGGCACGACCTCGAGGCCGACGAGCTGATCGACATCGTCGAGGCCTCCATGTCCGCGCCGACCTACGGGCTGTTGAAGCGGCCCGACGAGGGAAAACTGGTCGAGATGGCCCACCGCAACCCGAAGTTCGTCGAAGACGTCGTGCGGGAAGTCCTCGAGCGGCTGCGGGCGCGGTACCGGAAGATGCCCGATTCCGCGTGGGTGCGGGTCAAGTCCGAGTCTGAGGAGTCCATCCACAAGCACAACGCCTTCGCCGAGCGCTCGACGACCTTCGGCGAGCTTCGCGCGCCGTGATGCGTCGCCATCCCGAGAGACCGCCTTGGCCCATCGAGACCGCGCAGGAGAGATTGTTAACACGTTAACCACCGACCGGCATGCGCAAACCCTCATGCGCTCCCGCGTCCATTCCCTCCCCCATGGCCGTCCCGGTCCTCTGCCACCTCTGCCAACGGCCGACCCTCGCGACCTGCCGATCCTGCGGGCTCCCCGCCTGCGGGGATCACCTTGGCCCTGATGGCGTCTGCACAACGTGCCGCGCGGGGCGCCGCGGCCCACCGCCCGGGGTTCGCTGACCCGGATCACAGAAGGCGCTTCGCGTCTTCCTTCTCGACCCCGAGGGCCTTCAACGCGTACGTGAGGGATTTCGCCTTAATCATGTCCCGCGTCTTGTCGTCGAGGAATTGTCCCATGACCACGGGCGCCTTGCGGGCGTACTGGATCGCGAATTCGGACCAATAGAAGGGCGCGTTCTCCTCGTCCAGGGCCGCGGCCTTGTTGTAGTGCTCCTCCGCCTCGTTGAACCGTCCCAGGTCCACACAGAAGGATGCGAGCCCGTCGTGATATTGCGGGTTCTCCGCGTCGAGCTCGATCGCCTTCTTGTAGAGTGCGAGAATCTCCTCCGCTTCGACCTTGGGCGCGCCCAGCGCGGACTCGGCCTTGCCGAAGTACGCGACCGAGTTCTTGGGATCCGCCTTGGCGGCCTTGTCGAAATGCTTGTAGGCGGTGTCGTAATCCAAGGTAGACAAGGCCTGTTCGCCGAGGGCGATTTCTTCTTCCGCGGACGGCATAGAATATCGAGCGCCGAACCTGCGACACGGAGATAAAGCTTGCCACGCCGTTTTCAATCGAGCAAGTTCTCCGAGCGGAGTGGACTTCGCGGCCTTTCCCGGGAGGAGCTCGAGTTGGGACTGCATGTCCGCGCAGTACTCCGGGGACAAGACCCATGCAGGAATCCCGAAGATGGACATCCTGGGGATGTTTCGGTCGAAAGAAGGGGGATGATCTTCATCGGCCACGGGGTTGGACTCTGCGGGCGCTCCGGTCGTCGCGGTGGCGGCCAGGGAGAAAGGATGGGATGCTTCGCCTAAGAATACGGTCGAGTCGTCCGCGCGTGACTCGCTCAAGGGCTAGCGGACGACCTTGTGGTCCCGGAGCCAGTCGAGGTCGCTGAGATACAGCTGGCGGATGTCCGGGATTCCCTCGATGGCCATGATCACCCGCTCCAAGCCGAGCCCCCACGCCAGGACTGGGGCCTTGATCCCGAGAGGTTCCGTGACCTCGGGGCGGAAGATCCCGCTCCCGCCGAGCTCCATCCATCGTCCGTCGGGCAGCTGCCCTTCGGACTCCATGCTCGGTTCCGTGTAGGGGAAGTAGCCCGGGCGGAACTTCACGCGGGTGAAGCCCAGGCGGGTGTAGAACTCTTCAATCGTTCCCAGGAGCCCCGCCAAGTTTGCGCCCGCCTCCATGACCACGCCCTCGATCTGGTGGAACTCGGGGAGGTGCTTCCAGTCGATCGCGTCCACGCGGAAGTTGCGCCCGATGATGAATCCCTTCTGGGGCGGGCCCGGGTGCTCGGAGAGCCACTTCAGCGTGACCGGCGTCGTGTGGGATCGCAGGAGGGCCCGCTCCGCCTCGGACCGCTGCCACGCGTATCTCCACCCGCGGCTGCCGGTGTTCCCGCCCGTCTCGTGCGCTTCGGCGACGCGGCGTACGATCTCATCGTCGGGCAACGGGACCTTGTCCGGTTTGGAGAGGTAGAAGCTGTCGTGGAGCTCGCGGGCAGGATGGTCCTGCGGCTGGAACAGGGCGTCGTAGTTCCAGAAGGCGCTCTGGACGAAGTCCCCGTCGATCTCCGTGAAGCCCATGTCGAGGAAGATGCGGCGGATCTTCTCCAGGTAGGCGCTGAGCACGTGCCTCTTCCCCGGCCACACGAGGGGTGCGAAGGCTTTCGTGTCATACCGGCGGAAGTCGACGTCCTGCCACTTGCCTTCCTTGAGCAGGTCCGTTGTGAGCTGCGCCGCTTCCGGCTTGAGCTCGAGGCCCGCGGCGACGACCTTCTCTCCCGCTGGCGTGAGGGCTATCTCGCGCCGAACGCGCTCCCGCTCCCGCACGACCTCCTGCCGTGACCGGAGGTCCTTCAGCAGTCTCGGGTCCACCTGGTCCTCCGTCAATTCCTCCTTGGCGAGGCGTGCGATCAGCAGCTCGTCCGGCGTCTTGCCTTCCCCGGCCTGTCGGCCCGCATCCGTGACCACGAGGAAGCTGCCCTCCGGACCCTTCTCCACCTGGGCCCAGCCCTTCCGGCGCAGCCAGCCCAGGGCGATGGCGAGGTCCTTCTCGTCGAACTTGCAGGTCGCCTGTAGTTTCGGGACGGGCATGCGACCCTTCGATTTCAGCGCGGCCTTGAGGGCCTTGCGCTCGGGGAGGTCCCTGCGTGCGAGCTCGTTCCGCGTGAGGCGGTAGGAGCGGACCACCCGCTCCTTCATCGTCACGAGCCCCTTCGCCTGGAGCCACGAGGCCGCGTTCATGACCTCGACGAGCTCCTTGAACTTCCCGCGGGACCGGATCTCCTCCGGCGAGGCTTTCTCTGTCCCCCGCAAGGTGAGCAGGACCCGCTTCTCCAGGTAGCTGAGCTCCGCGGCCACATCCCGGGGCATTGCGCGGCGCATGGTCCGCCTTCGTATATGCTTTTGCCGCGCGTACGGACCGCCCCGCGGGACCGAATGGAGGCGGAACTCTCAGAGTTGAGAATCGAGGCACGGCCTATATAAGAGAAAAGTGGGCATCGAGAGCCCGGTGTCTCAGCCCTCTCCCTCCCCGGGACGAGCGGGAGCCCGTCCGGAGGTGGTACCATCGGGGACCAACCCTTCCCTACGAACTATGCCACCCTCCTGAGCGGTCCGCCCGGGGTCGGGAAGTTCGAGTACATCGTCTCCCAGATCCGGGAATCGCTGCGGTCGGGCGAGCGCGTCGTCTTCGTCACCCTGGACCTCCATCCCTCCGAGATCCGCGCGCGGGCGAAGGCCCTCAAACTGGACCTGGACCCCTACGAGGGCAAGTCCTTCATCTTCGTGGACTGCTACAGCGCGACCTCCTCGGAGCGGCCCGAGCCGTCCCCGGCCAAGAAGACGCTCCTGGTGTCCAGCTTCAGCAACCTCGAGGGGATCGGCATGGCGATGAGCAAGGCGGCCCAGGAGCTCGGCACCCCGGTCCGCATCTACTTCTACACGATCTCCGCCCTCTTCCTGCACAACTCCACCCAGGCCATCTCGAAGTTCTTCCAAATCATGACGAGCCGCGCGAAGATGAACATGGGCTTCATCCTCTACGCGGTCCAAGACGGCGTCCACGAGCCCATGACGATGAACCTGCTCCGTTCCCTCGTGGACGGCGTGGTGGAAATGCGCTTCACGGAGACGATGGAGCGGGAGGTCCGCATCCATCACATGCGCGGGTTCCAGGTGGACTCCGCATGGCGTTCCTTCGTCCAGATGCCCGGCCCGACGGGAGGGCTCTGATGCAGGCGCCGGAGGAAATCCGCCCCGGCCGCGTGTCCACGGGCATCCAGGTCCTGGACGACCGCCTCGGCGGCGGCTTCCCGCGCTCCTCGACCCTCCTCCTGTTCAGCGACAAGCCCACGGAGAAGCGCCTCTTCGCGGAGACCTTCGCGGTGCAAGGAGCCAAGAGCGGGGAGACGACGCTCTATGTGGACTTCTATCGCCTGCCCAGTCTGGCTCGGAACGACCTCCTCCGGTTCGGCAACTTCCCGAAGGACCGCCTCGTTCTCGTGGACGCGATCTCCTCCCAGCTCATGGTGGAGAGCCCTGAGAAGTACCGAATCGAGGACGTATCGAGCCTGTCCTCCATCGCCGAGACGGTCATCACGGCCATCGAGGAACTGCGGCCGTCCCGGCTCGTGATCGACTCCATGGAGTTCCTCGCGGACCGCTTCCCCCAGGACGACGTCCTTCGGGAGTGGAAGCGGATCATCGAGGCCGCAAAGGGCGTGGGATGCGTCACCTGCTTCCTCTTCATCAACTGGACCTACCACGAACGGGAACTCCAGGTCATCCAAGCGATGTCCGACTTCCTCGTGGAGTTCCGCTCGTCCATGCGGGGCGGGATCATCCGCAACTCCATGCGCATCACGGAGATGGGCTCCGGCGGCCTCAAGACGAACTGGATCCCGTACACTTTCAAGGACCTCATCGGAGTCACGGTCTACTTCCCGCGCATCCTCGTCACCGGGCCCTTCAACGCCGGCAAGTCGACCGTTGTTCGGTCCCTGGCGGAGCGGGCGATCAGCATCGACCGCTTGGGGACCACGGTGGCCTTCGACTACGGCAACGTGAGCCTGAGCGGGATCGAGGCCGAGATCTTCGGCACACCGGGCCAGGAGCGCTTCGAGTTCATCTTCAAGATCTTCGCCCGGGAAGTGAGCGGCGTCCTCCTTGTCGTTGACGCGACCCGCCCCGAGGACTTCGAGCGCGCGAAGTACATGCTCGAGCTCATCGGCGAACGCATCCCCTACGTGGTCCTCGCGAACAAGTCGGATCTGCCGGGCGCACTGCCGGTCGATCAAGTCGCACACAAGATGGACCTTCCCGAAGGCTCGCCCGTCATGCCCACGGTGGCGACGGAGAACAAGGGGCTGCGCGAGGCCCTGCTCATCCTCGCCGAGATGATCATCGGGGTGAGGTGAGATGCCCGAAGACGCACGCCCGAGGCTCCAGGCCGTCCTGCAGGAGCTTCGGCGGATCCCCGACATCCTGGCCGTTGCCATCGCGCGCCGGGACGGGCTCCTCATCGCCCACGCCCTCCCGAAGTCGATGGACCCGAAGCGAATCGCCGCCATGGCCGCGTCGATCGTCGGGACCTCGGAGATGGCCGCGGAGGAGATGGGGCAAGGCGGGTTCCTCCAGAGCATTGTGGATAGCGTGAACAGCAAGATGCTCGCCACGGGAGCGGGGGAGGAGGCCATCCTGGTCACGATGGTTCGGACCGACGCGAATATGGGCCTCGTCCTCATCAGCGTCGAGAAGGCCATCCAGACGATCGCCACCATCCTGGAGGAGACCTCTGGGGAGGCCAAGGAGGTGGCCACGTGACCGACGTCTGGCAAGAGCTGCAGGAGGCGATTGAGGAGCTTTCCCACGTCTCCGACATCAAGGCCGCGGCGGTTGTCCGGAGGGACGGCCTCGTGATCACGCACACCCTTCCCGACGGGGTGGACCCGAAAATCGTGGCGGCGATGACGGCCGCGATCGTCGGGACTTCCGAGATGGCCACGCTCCAGCTGGCCCAGGGACGCTTCACCCGCGCGATCATCGAGTCCGACGAGGGCAAGCTGCTCAGCACGGGCGCGGGCGAGGAAGCCCTCCTGGTGACCCTCGTCTACTCGGACGCCAACCTCGGACTCGTCCTCATGGCCATGGAGAAGACAGCGAAGCGGGTGGAAGAGATCCTCGCGTTGGAGGTGGTCTCTTGAGCCACATGGTGGGGTGTTGACATGCCCACGACCAAAGAAGGTGCACAGCGGCTTCTGGAATTCTTCATCTATGGGATGCTCGCGGCTTCGGAATCCCTGGGGAACCCACAGCTGTTCCTGCGCACGGTCGAGGAAAAGGGACTGCGCAAGTTCATGCTCACCGACATGCCCCGCTTCGAGGCGTCGAACAACGCCACCGAGGCGTGCCGTGCGTACACCAAGGAGGTCGACGCGGAAGGCCTCTTCGACGGGAGCGACACCGTCTTCCGCGGGGATGACGACGAAATCCAAGTGGAGATCGGCGACCGATGCGCCTACCGCCGCATCTGCACGATGCGGCACGACGAGGGCCGGCCCGTCCACTGCATCCGGGCCATCGCCCTCGCGGAGATGCTGCGCATCCGCCTCGACGCGAACTTCGACTGGAAGCTCCAGTCCTTTGGCCGCCCGTGCCACATCCGTATGGCGCGGACCGAATGGAGGGAGTCCTGATGGAGACAAGGAAAGTCCCGACGTACATCGATGGGCTCGACGACACGCTCGGAGGCGGGCTGCCCGCCGGCCACGTGATCCTCCTGTCCGGGCTGCCGGGGACGATGAAGTCGAGCCTCTCCTACGCAATCCTCCATGGGAACGCGCGGGGGCGAGGTGCGAAAGGACTCTACGTGACCCTGGAGCAGACGCGCAAGAGCCTAGAGAGCCAGATGGCCTCCATGGGATTCGACGTGGAGGCGGTCCGCGGCGAGGTTCACCTCCTCGACGTGGGCACGATCCAGAAGGAGATCGGCCGAAGCGCCACGAAACCGTGGATGGAATTCCTCCGCCACACTTTGCACACGACCAAGGACATCGACGGCATCGACCTGGTCGTCATCGACTCCCTCGAGGCCCTCGAGGTTCTCGCCAAGTTCCAGGATCGCCGCACCGAGATCTTCCAGCTCTTCGAGTGGCTCCGGGACCTCGGAGCGACGACGCTCGTCCTCGCGGAGGCCACGCCGGAGAGCCTCTTCCTGGGCCTCGAGCCTGCGATCGTCCACAAGGATGAGACGTTCCTGGCGGACGGCATCATCGAGCTCAAGATGCACCAGATCTCGGACGTGGAAGTCCAACGGAGGATCCGCGTGGTCAAGATGCGTGGCTCCAACCACAAGACCGGATTCCAGGCCCTTGTCTTCGAGGACGGCCGGTTCCAGGTCACCTCGGTGATCAGCCTCTAGGTGGACCATGACGCAGCCCATCCAGTGCCCGGATTGCCTTGCGATGAACAAGGCAGACCGCACCCGGTGCCGCGTCTGCGGCCGGAAACTGAACGAGCGGGAGGGCTCGCGCCGGCCGACCGTGCCGGTGACCCTGCAGCGCGTGATGAGCGGGGAGATCTTCACGGCGGTCGCGGCCAACGCCCCGAAATCCAAGGAACAACAGACCTTGAATCTGAGGGAAGCGGAGCTGTCGGCCCCGGTCACCGTCGAAGTGGACGAATCCGCCGAACCCGCCCAGCTTCTCGCGGCGTTCGTGGAACGCCTCGCGAAGGATGCCGCGGCGGCGAACGCGCGCTTCAAGCGCTACGCGCCCCGGCCGGACCGCAGGCCTCCGACCGCGGAAGGTCGGAAAGCCATCGCCAAGCACCTGGAGTCCGCGGTGGCGGCCCTCCGGGAGAAGCGGTTCGAGGTCGCGATCGAGGATCTCCTCAAGGCCCTCGCGAAGGACGACGAGGACGCTCGCACGTGGATCCTCCTGGGCGGCACCTACCTCCGGCTGGAACGGCCTTACAAGGCCGCGGTGGGCTTCCTGCGGGCCCTCGAGCTTGACCCGGCCAACGAGAACGCGTGGCTGGGACTTGCGCGGTCCTTCAAGGCCGTCGATGACCTGTCCGGCGCCCTCGAGGTCCTCGACCGGCTCGTCCAGCTGCGGAGTGACCACGCCGAGGCCTGGTCGGAACGGGGCCTTGTCCTCGAAGCCCTGCAGGACCTCTCCGAGGCCGTGAAGAGCTTCTCAAGGGCCCTGGAGCTGAAGCCGGGCCACAAGGTCTCGCGGGAACGCTACGACGCCCTCGCCTCGAAGGTCCTGGACGACCTCCAGGCGCCCGAGCCCGAGGCGCCCGTCGCCGCGGCCGAGCCCGCAGGGGAGGAAGCCGCCTCAAAGGCCGAGGCCGAGGAGGAATCGGACGAACTCCCCGAGTTCGACGACCTCGCGACTCCCATACACGCGGCCCCGAAGGAATCGACACGCCCCGTACGGGTGAAGACCTACGTCGAAGGACTGGACGAGGCCATCGCAGGCGGCGTACCGTGGGGCCACGTGATCCTCGTCCAAGGCGCCCCGGGGACGATGAAGTCCTCCCTCGCGTTCTCGATCCTCCTGCACAACGCGGTCCACGACGGGCTGCACTGCCTCTACATCAGCCTCGAAGAACGATCCTCGAGCCTGCTCAAGCAGATGGGGTCCCTGGGCCTGCACCTCCAGGTGGACCGCGGCTCCCTCGTCGTCCTGGACCCGCGCACCGCGAAGGGGCTCCTGTCCGAGCGGGCCGACTGGATCGACGGGTTCGAGCAAGCCATCGCCTCCATCAGGGCGGAGCGGGGCCTCGACCTGATCGTCATCGACTCCCTGGAGGCCCTCGAGGTCCTCGCGAAGTTCAAGGACCACCGGCGGGAGATGTACCGCCTCTTCGAGTGGCTGCGGGACCTGGGCGTCACGAGCTTCCTGATTACGGAGCGGCCGGACTGGGTCATCGCCGGCCATGTGATCCAGGGACGCTGGGACGAGGACTTCCTCGCGGACAGCGTGTTCCACCTGCGGCAGCACCTCGTGTCCGACCTCGAGGTCCAGCGCCGCCTGCGCGTGGTGAAGATGCGCGGCACGAAGCACGAGAGCGGATACCTAGCCCTCGTCCTGGACGAAGGGCGCTTCAAGGTCACGCGCGCGATGAGCCCGTGAGGTGACGGATGGCGAAGCCGCTGATCCGGACCTTCATCCGAGGTTTCGACGAGGACGTCCTCCGGGGAGGCATCCCCCAGGGTCACGTCATCCTGATCCGAGGCTCGAGCGGGACGATGAAGTCCTCCCTCGCCTACTACGTCCTCTACCACAACGCCCTCCAGGGGACGCCGGGCCTGTACGTGACCCTAGAGCAGAGCGCGGGCAGCCTCCTCGAGCACGTCGCCTCCCTCGGCCTGCGGGCCACCTCGGTCTCCGACGCCCTGCCCATCCTCGACCTGAGCCGCGGGCGGGAGCATCTGGAAGAGATGGCGGCGAAGATGGGGACCCTGGCGGGCGTGGACCTCTCCCAGGGAGAGGCCTTGCTGACCGTGCTCAAGGGGAAGATCCTCGACCTCAAGTCGCGCCAGAACTTCGGCCTGCTCACGATCGACTCGTGGGACGCGCTCGAACTCGTCCTCGAGTTCAAAGATCGCCGCACGGAGACCTTCGCGTTCTTCGAGTGGCTGCGGGACCTGGGGGTCACGAGCCTCCTCATTTCCGAGGAGCCCGCCCTCGGGCAGAGCGCACATGTCCTCGAGGAGGAGTTCCTCGCGGACGGGATCGTGCACCTCCAGCTCGTCCCGGTGACGGATACGGCGTACCAGCGGCGCATGCAGTGCGTGAAAATGCGGAGCGTAAACCAGAACAGCGACGACCACACGCTGCTGTTCGAGAACGGCCGGTTCGAAGTCGCCCGGGCCATCGGGTGATCCCATGGAACGCCGACTCGTGAACCTGCTCGTACGGGGGTTCCTCCTCTTCCTCCTCTCCATGGTCCTCGTCTTTGGCTTCTGGGAGCACCGCTACTTCTACCAGGTGGGGCTCTACAACCTCCTGCTCCTCGGCGGCCTTGTCACCTTCCTCGTCCTCATGGGTTTCCGCCTAGCCCTGTCGGGGGAGCTCCCGCGCGGACGCCCTTCAGGCGAACTCACATTTTCCCTGGAGGAGGGGGACCGGATCTTGAGGAAGGCCGTGGATCTCACCGTCCGTCCGGCCGAGGGCGCGACCCTCCCGAAGATCGGCCAGGTCGTCCGGGCCCGGTACGATACGGGCCGCGAGTTCGGGAAGCTCCTCGTGGTCGATGGCACCCGCAAGTTCCTCTCCGATGTGACGGACGAGGAGGCCCGCAGCGCAGGCTATCGATCCGCGAACGAGCTGCGGATTGCCGCCTCATCCCAATGGAAGGGGAAGCCGGGGGATCTCGTGGCTCTGATCCGCCTCCGCCCCGTGGGGGCTCGCACGTGATCGCCTACGACATCGTGGTGGGCGCGGGCACCGTGGTTGCGGCGTGGCTCCTGGCCCTCGTGGCCCTGCGCAGCCGCCGCACGTGGCTCAAGGCCACGTACGCGGCCCTCGCCCTCACGTTCATCATCAACGGGGCGGCCTACATCGGCACCACGGAGAGATTCCTGTCCTCGGACTGGGAGTCCACGGTGCTTTGGTCCATGATTCTCGCACACCCGCTCACGGCGATCTTCGTCCTAGGCCTCATCCACGGGGAGACCCTCCCTCGTCGGCGTCCCGCAATCTTCCTGCTCCTCCTCGCGGTCCCCGGGCTGTTCGTCCTCACGCCCAGCGTCGACTGGGCCGTCCGCCACGCTTACGAACCGAACCCCCTGGGCGCGTTCCTCATCGTTTCCCTCGGAATCGCCCTCGCAGAACCCGTCTATGAGCGCCTCACGAGCTCGCTGCTCGCGACGGACTCCTTCTGGCTCAGCGTCGGCGTGGTCGCCCTGATCATCGGCGGGCCCATCTATAACTACGAATTCGACATCCTCGGCTTCGCCCAGGCCGCGGGCTCCAACCTGGGAATGCCCATCGCCCTCGCGGCCTTCGCCTACGTGGCGTTCCACGCAGATCCCTTCCCCACGCCGGCGAGACCGAAAACGCGGAAGTGGTCGGGCACGAGCGGCCTGCCGCGTCGGAACGCAATCGTCTTCGACGAGGAGCGGCCGGCGTACGCCCTCGAGACGGCGCGAAGCGAGGCGTCCCAAGGACGGCCCGTCCTGATCATCGCGCGAGCGTCTCTCCCTCCGGGTCCCGACTCCGACGGGCCCGCCGTGGGCGTCATGGAACCCAGCCGCCACGGAGCCCTGAAGACCCTGGCCACGGGCTCCGAGTTCGTGGCCCGCCATCCGGGCGCGGTCGTCGCCATTCCCGACGTGGCCGACGTGGTCATGATGTCCGGGTGGGAACCGACGAAGGAGATGATCCTCCGGCTCCGACAGGTGGCGAGAGACACCAAGTCCACCCTGGTCCTGTCCGTCTGGCACCTCACGGAGAAGGAGCGGCGGGAGCTCAAGGGCCTCCCGCTCGTCTGGTGGACCCTGCCGGACGCGGCCCAGGAGATCGAGGCCGTGCTCGCCGCTTCCTTCGGGAGCGGGGCGCGGCAGCGCGTGTCCGCGTTCTGCCGAGCGAAGGGACTCCCA
>JBBSVS010000025.1:0-7928 GCA_038046665.1 Thermoplasmatota archaeon | reverse complement strand
CACGCCGGACGAAACCCGCCTCGTGGCTGAGGGAAGGTTCATGCTCCCAGGAAGTCCCTTGCCTTCTGAAAGCTCCATCCGATCAGCGAGAACGCGAGTAAGACGAAGGCGGTCAGCAAAGCGGCCTCGAGCCCCAGCAGGATCCCGATTGGCACGGCGAACACCATACCCAAGACCAGGGCGATGAACAGGGACGACAGGAACGGATGCAGTAACACCCAGTCGCGGAACGGCATCTTGACCCATATCGTGCATTGCCCGATTAACGGTTCTCCTCCTCACGGTACTCGTCTCCCTCGGGCAACGACAGCATCCGCCACGCGCATGGCCCGGACGGTCTCCAGAACGTCATGGGCCCGGACCACGTGGGCTCCGTGGGCCACCGCCAGGGCCCCTGCGGCCAAGCTCCCCGGCAGACGCATCCCGGGCTCCCCCGCCCCGAGCTTGCCGATGAAGGACTTGCGGGAGACGCCCACGACGACGGGATGGCCCAGGGCCGCCAGGTCCCCGATCCCCCGCAGCAGGGCGACGTTGTGCTCCACGGTCTTGCCGAACCCGAAGCCGGGGTCGATCGCGATGGCCTCGGATGGCACTTTCGCGGCCTCGAGGGCCCGGACTCGGTCCGCGAGGAAGGCCTTCACCTCCCCGACGACGTCGGCATAGTGCGGGTGATGTTGCATCGTCTTCGGGTTCCCGAGCATGTGCATGACCACGACGCCCACGCCCTTCGAGACCACGAGGCGGACCATGGTGGGGTCCCGCATCCCCGAAACGTCGTTCACGATGACCGCGCCCGCGTCGATAGCCTTCCCGGCCACCTCAGGCTTCATCGTGTCGATGGACATGGGCACGTCGACCTTTCGGACTAGGGTCTCGATCACACGGCCAACCCGCCGCCACTCCTCTTCCGCGGACACCGCGTCCGAGCCAGGCCGTGTCGACTCGCCGCCGAGATCAAGAACGTCCGCGCCTTGATCGACGATCTCGAGCCCTCGGCGAATCGCGATGTCGGTATCGAAGTACCGCCCGCCATCGGAGAAGGAGTCCGGGGTGATGTTCAGCACGCCCATCACGCACGTGCGGTCCAGGGCGATCTCGCCCGTCCGATGCCGCCAGACCTTCGCGGCTTCCGCCATCGGAAAGACCATCGCCTCGAGGCTATTTCAGCGTGCCCGCGTCCCATGGGCAGATGCTTTATACCTTCAGGGGATTGGGCGAGGCCGCCATGCGCGTCCTCTTCCTCCACGTCGACTTCCTCGAGTACGAGGTCACGGGGAAGGCCCTCAAGACCATCGGCGAGATTCCGGAGGCGAGGCGCCATGGGCGGGTCGAGGAGGCCCTCGTCTGCTTCATCAGCGCGGAGAAGCGGGACGAGGCGGACCCGAAGGGCGCCGCCCTCGCGGCCGCGAAGAACATCGAGGACGTGGCGGGTCAGGTCCACACGAAGCGCATCGTCCTGTATCCCTATGCCCACCTCAGCTCCTCCCTCGCCGCCCCGGAACCCGCCCAGGCCGTCCTCGCGGCGCTGGAGGAGGAGCTGCGCAGGCGGGGCTACGACGTCCACGCCTCGCCTTTCGGCTACTACAAGTCCTTCAAGGTCAGCGTGAAGGGCCACCCTCTGAGCGAACTCTCCCGCGAGATCGTCGCCGAGGCCCAGGCCGCGGGAGAGGCGAAGGAGGAGGTGTCCGAGGCGGTCAAGGCGGAGCAGAAGCTCGTCTCCAAATGGTACGTCCTCGACACGAAGGGGGAGATGCATCCCCTGACGATCAAGGACGGGAGGGTCGCCGGCTTCGATTTCGAGGGGCACGAGCGGCTGCGGAAGTTCGCGACCTACGAGATGGCGAAGTCCCGCGAGGTCAAGGAGGAGCCGCCCCACGTCCGCCTCATGCAGGAACAGGAGCTGGTGGACTACGAGCCCGGCTCCGACCCGGGCAACCTGCGGTACTATCCGAAGGGCCGACTCATCAAGGGACTGCTCGAGGAGTTCGTCGGGGAGCGCGTGCGGGAGTACGGGGCCATGGAGGTGGAGTGCCCGGTCATGTACGACTTCGAGCACCCCGCCCTGAAGTCCTACCTGAACCGCTTCCCCGCGCGCCAGTACGTCGTCCAGACGCCGAACAAGAAGGCCTTCCTGCGGTTCAGCGCGTGCTTCGGGCAGTTCCTGATCATGAAGGACATGGTCCTCTCGTACAAGCAGCTCCCCCTCTCGCTCTACGAGCTCACGCGCTACTCCTTCCGAGCGGAGCAGCGCGGCGAGTTGGCGGGCCTCCGCCGTCTGAGAGCCTTCACTATGCCCGACTGCCACGCCCTCGTGGCCGACGTGGAGAAGGCGATGGAGCACATGATGGTCCGCTTCGAGCTCGCTTGGAAGCTCCTGCAGGACGCGGGCTTCTCCATGCCGGGCGACTTCGAGGCCGGCCTGCGGGTCACGGAGCCCTTCTGGAAGGAGCACGACGACTTCGTCCAGGCGTACGCGAATCGGTGGGGCAAGCCCATCCTCCTGGAGATGTGGTCCGAGCAGTTCTTCTACTTCGTCCTGAAGTACGAATGGAACTTCGTCGATGCGAACGACAAGGCCGCCGCGCTCACCACGGACCAGATCGACACGGAGAACGCGAAGCGCTTCGGGATCACCTTCACGGATGAGAAGGGGGAGAAGAGGAACCCCTACATCCTCCACCTGTCGCCGAGCGGCGCGATCGAGCGCGTGATCTACGCGCTCCTGGAGAAGGCGGCCGCGGACATCAAGGCGGGCAAAACGCCCATGCTCCCCGTCTGGCTCTCGCCCACCCAGCTCCGCATCGTGCCCGTGAGCAATGACCAGCTCGCCCACGCGAGGTCTCTCCTGAGCCAATTCGAAGGCATCCGCGTGGACCTGGACGACACGGGGGATACCCTCGGGAAGAAAATCCGCCGCGCGGAGAAGGAGTGGGTGCCCTACATCGCGGTCATCGGGAGGAAGGAGACGGAGGCGGGCACTCTGAACGTCCGCATCCGCGCGGCGAGGGCACAGAGGGACATGACCTACGACGAGCTTCGTAAGTCCATCCTGGCGGAGGTCGCGGGACGTCCCTTCCGCGAGCTCGCGGAGCCGCAGCTCGTGAGCGCTCGGCCCGTGTTCCGCGGTTGAACAAGACCGGCATCCAATTCTCGGCAGTGAGAACGGCCTCCGCTGGTTTATGGGGACCTGTGGGTGCTGGCGGAGCAGGTGCCCTCGTGAAACGCGAAACGACGGAGATCCTCCTCGGTATCGGCGTCCTCGCCCTCGGCCTGGCTATCCTGCTCTTTACGTTCTCCCAGGCCTTCGCCATCGCCCAGGACCCCGGCGGCTTCTTCCGCGACCAGATGGCCCAGACGGCCTCGCAGACGAAAGGGCCCACGGCCGATTTCAGCTATTCGGGCTTTGACCTCAACGTGACCTTCACGGATAAGAGCGCGGCGGGTGACGCGAGCATCGTCTCCTGGACCTGGAACTTCGGGGACAACGCTACGAGCAACCTGCAGAACCCCACCCACCCTTTCTATTCCTACGGACCCTGGCAGGTGAGCCTGTCTGTGAGAGATGCCAACGGCCAGGAGAGCCGAACGTTCGCCCAGCTCACCGTGGCCCCGAGCCAGCCCACGTCCGGCGTCGCCGTGGGCAACCCCTTCGGCGGCCAGGGCGGGTTCAACGTAAACCTGGACCTCGGGGTGTTCCTCCTGCCCGTTGGGGTCGGCCTGCTCACGACGGGCATGTTCCTCGTCATGGCCCTCGTTGGCGGCATGATCACGAAGGCGGGATGGAACCTCATCAAGCCCAAGCCCGAGACGATCCGGGTGCGGCTCAAGCCCAAGGACCTGACCCAGGCCATCGAAGACGACATGGTGCCGACGGCTCGGGTCCCCGTTCCCGCCCCGTCGACGCCTCCGGCGCCGCCTCCGCCGCAAAGCTGAACGGATTCTCCGTCAACGCCAAGAGGGTACAGCGCTCACCCTGAGGCCTCTCCCTTCGGGAGATGGGGATCGTCAGGGTCTTCGCGAGCGGGAGTGTGGGTTGAGGGCGATCTCTTCCGTGGCGAGAACCGACGTGGGATCGTCCTCGAGGAAGACGGGCTCCGAGACCGCCTCGAGGATCGAGGACCGCACGCCGGTCATGATCGTGAGCACTCGGATGATGCCCTCGAACTTGCGGTCCACGCGAACCCCGAAGATCACGTTGGCGTCGGACCGCATGCGGGCCGTGAGGCCTTCCACGACCTCGTGGGCCGTGCGCAGGCGAAGACCTGGGCCGGCGCTGATGTGGATGAGGGCCCCACGGGCGCCCGTGTAGTCCACGTCGAGGAGCGGGTTGTCGAGGGTCTCCGAGACGAGCTTGCCGGGATCGTCCTCCGCGTTCTCTCCGTAGAAGATCGTCGAAGTGCCACCGCCCTGGAGGATCGTGCGCACGTCGTTGAAGTCCAGGTTGATCAGGGACGGCAGGGTAATCGATTCCGTGACGCCCTTGATCACCTCGCTGATCAGGTGGTCCATGACCGCGAAGGCCTGCTCCACCGGGAGGTTCGGCACAAGATCGAGGAGCCGGTTGTTGTCGAGGACGATGAGGGAATCCGACACGGCCTTGAGGCGCTGGATGCCGGCCATCGCGTTCCTCATCCGGCCCCGCTCCGCCTTGAAGGGCGTCGTGGCCATCGTGATCACGACGCTCCCGGCGGCCTGGGCCAGCTCGGCGATGAAGGGGGCGATCCCCGTACCCGTGCCGCCGCCGAGGCCGACCGTGATGAACGTCAGGTCCGCGTCGCCGATTTGGTTGCGCAGCTCCTGCTCCGCGATCTCCGCGCAGCGCTCACCAATCTCCGGATGGCCGCCAGCGCCCAGGCCGCGCGTCACGCCCGCTCCGATGAGGAGCTTGCGATCGGCTTGGATGGAATCGAGATGGACCGCGTCCGTGTTCACGACGACGGTGCGCGCCCCGTGGATTCCGAGACGGTGCAACCGGGCCACGGAGTTACCGCCTCCGCCACCGCAGCCAAGGACGAGGACCTTGGGCTGGCCGAAGGCGAAGGAGTTGAGGAAGGATTGGTTCCCGGTCCTGGTCGCGGTCTCGACACCCATCCCTGGTTCCCATCCCTTGTTCTGCCGGTGGCGGTCGGCCGCCTTCGTCCCGCGCGGGCGCCTGGGGGAAGGGGCGTCGGCGGGAGGCCATCGACGACTAGCGCTCGACTCCCTCGATGGCTTTGTGGAGCCGGCGGCGGACGTACTCCCGGACCGCGTTGCGAACCGCGTCTTCCACGGACACGGAGTCGCCCGACTTCACGAGCTGCTGGAGGTCCACCACGTTGCCCTTCGGCAACTCGATCATCAACTTGCGAATGTAATCCGGGGCGAACTGGACGTCGATGAAGCGGTCGATCGCCGCCCGGATCGCATCGGAGATCGTCGAGTACACGCCGCTCTTCACGAGCTGGTGGAGCGCCTGGATCTTCTCCGGCGGGATGCGAATCGTCACTCGCTCCGATGCTTGCGCCATGAAAGCCCCTGGAAATGCGTCCGACGGCAGCAGGTCTTTTGTCTGACATTCGTATGGCACTCACGATATTTAAGTTTATGTCACACCGGGTTCTTTTGCAGGAACTAGGACGGAGAACGGCGTGAACTCACGGGGAGCGACCCCCGCGCACTGTGACTCGCGTCGGACATCTCTTCAATCTTCTGGTGGAGACTGGAAGTCCCGCCTCCCGGATTTGAACCGGGGATTGATGATGGCAGCGCGCACCACGCCCGCCGTGCACGCTAGCCCTCTCCACGCTCAACCCCTTCCCCCGAAGCGGATTCGAGATGGTCCTTGGTGGGATGGGAGCCGTAACGGCAACGCACCCCGTCGGGCTTGCCGTCGGCGTCGTCATCGACTGACAGCGAGACGGAGCTGCTCCGTCGTACAATAATATCTATAGGTTCAAGTGCGGGCCGCTCGGTCGAAGGCCCATGAACCGACCGAACGACGCGGCCCAGACCACCGAACGGAACTTTCACCGCGCCCTCCTTCCCCTGCGGCTGACCCTGGCTTTCGTGTGGATCATGGGGGGCGCGCTGAACTTGTATGATGCTCAGGTTGCTTGCGGTCCTTCATGCGGACAGGAGAAGTACAGCCAGCTCATTGGCACGGTCTGGGCGGAAGGCATTCCGATCGCCCTCCCCGTCCCCTCGACCCTGTACCTCCAAGACAACATCCCGCCGAATCCCGTCCCCGGGATGGCCTGGTTCCTCTCAGAGATCGTCGCACCAAACGCACTGCTGTTCATCACGACGATGGCGATCTTTGAGATCGCGGTCGGCGTCGCAATCCTCACGGGGAGTTTCACACGCCTCGCCACGCTCGGGGCGATCCTGATGAACCTGACAATCATTCTCGCCGCGGGACACACCCACCCCGGGATACTCAGGGTCAACTTGCTCATGGCAGCCGCGGCCTTGACGCTGTTCCTAGCCGGGGCCGGGCGATACTATGCGGTGGACCCATGGCTCTCGCGGAAGGTGAGCCGCTGGCCTCTGCTGAGACGCGCCTGTGCCACCTAGGGACCGGGGCGGCGGCCGCGTAGGGGTGGAATCCCGCCCAGTGCCCTGGAGCGAATGCCGCGTGCCTCCAGCCGCCTCCCCGGACGCTCCTTGAGCCTCGCATGCTTGAGAAACTCGGCCAAGGTTCCGAAGGGCCATGCGCCTAATGCTCGTACGCGCTCCGCGATTTCATCAACAACTTCGTTGAGCTCCTCATACTGTTCTTCGAAGAGCTTGTGGAGATCGCGAAATATGGGTCCGGTCACACTCCAGTGATAGTCTCGCGATTTCGTGTATAGCAGGTACTCGTCCGCGAGTAGGGCGTTAAGCAACTCCGCAACAGCCTCGCGATGCTGCGCAGGAATGCCAATTTCGGGTTCCATCGTCTTTTGAGGCGTCCTTTGCGAAGATAAAACTGTCGTATAGTCTCTCGTTGACCTCTCGGCCTGGCCTGTGGCGAGACGCAACAAGCACCCCGGTAGCGTTGAAGAGACGCCGACCGACTGGCCGCCCAGAACCCACCCTCCTTGGGACGAGAAGCGAGAAGGCGCCCGTCCACACGGCGGGCAGGAGGGAGGCGGATGCCAGGGAGCAGTAATCGCCTCAACGGAAAGGCTACCGCCATGACCGATTTCGAGAATGATGGATGGGTCCCTCCGCCTTCGCTTTGCCCCGCACGTGGACCTTCCGGCCTCGGCGCGTTCGGAACACGGGGACTCGCTGTGACCGTCCCCCGCATGACTACCGAGGATCTCGTGCCGCAGACTGAGTGGCCGCGGAGACAGTCGCCTCACGCTTGGCTACCATGAGGCTCAGCGAGTCGCGAAGGTCCCGGAGAACATGGACCTCCCGACGGTGCCACAGCACCTCGACCCCCGCTAGCCCTACAAACGCAAGGGCGGTCAGGAAGCGGGTATCCAACGAAGTGCCGGGCAACGTTTCTGGGAACAGGAACTGCAAGAGCCACAACCCGAGCAGGATGGACGCGTTCAGCGCGGTCAACCGACGCTTCAGGAGGGTCGTCGCGCCGTAGACCGTCATCGCAATGGAGAGCAAGAGTTCACGCTTGTGAAACTCTGAAAGGGGCACGCTCGCGATGGTGCCCAAACCGAAGGAGTAAAATGTAGGAATGAACAGGACGAGGAGAGTCCACTGGTTCACCTTCGACGAGATCATGTTTAGCAACGCCATCGGCGCCAGCCCTCGTTTCGCCCAGTAGAAAGCAGACACCTTCTCCGGGAACTCCGAGAGGAAAGGCGCCACCCATTGGACGAAGAAGAACGTGGAAATCCCAAGGGATATGGCGGTGATCTTGAGAGAGTTCACAAACTGCTTGGCAACGAGCATGATGACCGCGCCGCCAATAGCGAGAAGCAGAAAGATGAACGCCTTCGCGC
>JBBSVS010000024.1:0-1032 GCA_038046665.1 Thermoplasmatota archaeon | reverse complement strand
GGATGCGGTGGTCAGCGCGCAACCGGGAGGGCCTGCGGTGTGGAGGTCGTGATGAGTGCCGGCGCCGACATCTGGATGTCTGGGTTATCCGCGACCTTCTCGAGGATCCGTTTCACGAGCGAGGTGCGGACCTTCGGTCGCTCGAAGACTGGGCAGAAGTAGATGAGGCTGAGGTCCACCCCCGCGTCCCTGACGTTCCAGTAGACTGTGGGCTCCTCGGGCACGTACTCCTGCAGGTCTGCGAACTCGTACTTGGATCGCAGCCGTTCGCGGTTCTCCCGCATCATCGAGCCGACGACCTCCTCCGCGGCCTCCAGGAGGAGCGCCTCCGCGGCATTCGCGTCGCTCTTGTAGCTGACCGTGACCGTGAGATGGTCCCACACGAAGGGGGTGTCCTTGGTCGCGTTGAAGACGTTCCCTCGGAGGATCTGACTGTTCGGGATCGTGACGTAGCGACCCGTGTGCGTGTCCCCGGAGGAGACGCCGCCGAACTCGCGGATCGTCGTGTTCAGCGGCGTGATCCCGACGACGTATCCGCGGGTGTTGTTGATCTCGATCCGGTCCCCGAGCTTGAAGATGCGCATCGTGACGAGGACCATCCAGCCGACGAGGCTCAGCAGGGGCTCCCCCATGATGTACACGAGGGCCGCGGAGATGAGCCCGATGCTCAGGGCGAGGTTCTGCTGGATGCCGCTGCCACCGAGCATGTACAGGACGAGGCCGAGGGCCATCGCCCATACGACATAAGAGACGATTTTGAAGTGCGCGAAGATGTCCGCCTCGTAGCGCACGTGGGTCCGGAGGGCCGACTTGAAGACCGGGCGGAGGACCTCGAGGAGCGCCTTCGTCGCCAAGAGGATGAGGACCGCGAAGACCCAGCTGCGGTAGGCGCTGAGGTCCGCCTGCGGCGACGGGACGCCTGGGATCACCAGGACGCCCGTCAGGAAGAGTAAGAAGGCGACGAACCCCAAGGTCACGAGGACCCAGAGGAGCGCTCTCGCCTTCCGCCAGCTGTCCGCCTTCACGAACCCG
>JBBSVS010000023.1:1566-2873 GCA_038046665.1 Thermoplasmatota archaeon | reverse complement strand
CACTTCCGACGCCGACGTCGTCTCGCGAGGAAGAAGGCCCACGACCGAAGGGTGCAGCGGAAGCTCCTGGACCGGGAGGGGAGAAGGGAACGGAACCGAGTGAAGCAGCGTCTCCACGTCGTGAGCAAGGGTCTCGTCGAAGCGGCGAAGGCCTCGAAATCAGCCATCGTCCTCGAGGACCTTACTTTGCACGGCGCGGGAGGCCGCTCCCGGCGTATGAACCGTCGCCTGTCCTCCTGGCCTCGCCGCGAGATCCATCGTCAGATCGAGTACAAGGCCGCCCTCGAGGGCGTGCCAATCATCAAGGTCAACCCTGCATACACGAGTAAGACCTGCCCAGTGTGTGGCGCCCGGCGCCGAGATAGGGTGGGCGAGGATTTCGTCTGCGAGATGTGCGACTGGGAGATGGACCGCCAGCACAACGCAGGCCTGAACATCCTGAAGACCGCCTTGGCCTCGAACGAGGCCTTGGCAAGGGCTGTACGGTTCCAGCCCGGTGCCCTCCGCGATGACGTGGTGAGTCCCCTCTACGACCTCCTCCGAGAAGGAGGAGGCGCACGGGAGGAGCCGAGCGGAGTGGAGTCGGGGGACGTTTGGCGGGAGGCGGCGTGACCGTGATGCCCGTCAAAAACAACTTGACAGAACCTTCGAAGGGGAATTACGATGCGGACCCGCGAAGTAAGGACGAAATTCACCGCTCGATCCGCGTGCCGCACTTCCGACAGAAGATGTCGTCCGCCAGGAGTTCGGCGCGACAATTCGGGCAGGCCGTGAGGACCGCCTTCGAGCCGCACTTGCGGCAGAACATGTCGTCGGGCTTGAGGGGAGCTCCGCACGACGGGCAGGCTGTCTTGCCCACGATGGCCACGGGGGGAGGCGGGTCTCCCGAGATGGTCGAGGCGGGCCCGGGGATGGGTGCAGGCATCTCGACGGCCTCGCCCCGCGCGCTCTTCTCCGCCTGGCGTGCGACGCTCAGCGCGCCCGAGTGGTCCTGCGCGTCGAAGCGGGACTTTGCTGTCGAGAGGAGGAGCTCGGCCCGAGACACGTCCCGCCCGTCGCCTTTGCCCTGCTCGATGGACGACTCCGCGACCGAGATCGCGAACCGGGCCTGGACCAGGTTCGGTGGGAATTCCTTCTGAAGCACTTCCTTCGTTGTGGGCTCCTCCGCCGTGGCGGGCATCGCCTCGAGCTTCGCGAGATCCCCCTTCGCGGCCTGGGCGCTCTTGAGGGACATGAGGCGATTCCTCGCCTGGGTGGTCAGCTCGACCGTCACGCGGTAGTTACGGCGATCGTACGCCAGCTGGGCA
>JBBSVS010000023.1:0-1556 GCA_038046665.1 Thermoplasmatota archaeon | reverse complement strand
GTGGCGGACCTCCTCCTCCTCGCTGGCCAGACCCACCTCCTCCGCGGGCACCGCCGCTTCCTCCCGATCCAGCTCGGCTTCGGGGTCCGGTCCTTCCAGGCGCTCCACGGTGGCGACGATGGCCTTCGTCGTGAGGAGGACGTTGTGCGCTTCGTCCGGCAGCTCCCCGTCCCTCTTTCTCGTCCGGATCCGCCGCCCGTGGGAGGACTTCCGGAGGTACTTCAGCTCGAAGTAGGTGAGGACCGCCAGCACGATTACGGCGACGATGACCACGATCGTGGTGGTGTCGACTTCCACCATGGACGGAGGCCGAGCCGGACCTGGCCATAAAAGCGTTTGCCCGCGGATTTCTCCGCTGATTCCCTCGGCTCGGGCGACTCAGCTCAGGACCTCGTGCAACCGTCCGCTCTTCTGGGCGGAGCGGATCTCGCGCGCGATCCGCCGCCCCGTGGACATCCCCGGCTCGAGCATGTCCGCGTAGGGGGAGCCGGAGATGAAGAGGTTCGTCCCGGCGACGATGCGTGTCGATATCTCGAAGACCTTGAACTCGAGCTGGTCCGTGACGATCGTCTCGAGGCAGAACGGGCCGATCATGCCGCCGAAGAGGTCGATGGACTTCTCCACGGTCCGCTCGCCCATGTCGAAGGCCTTCGGGAGCAGGGACTCCCGCAGGACGACGGGCATGTTCCCCGTGACCACGAAGGTCGGGTAGAGCTCGAGCTCCCGCAAGCGCTCCTGCGCGCCGAGCTTGTACATCTCGTCGATGTTCGCCTCGTCCCGCCGGTCCACCCCGAGCATCTCGAGGACGCCCCTGGACAGGCGATACCCCTCGGTCGCGAGGGGCGAGTAGAAGTAGTGGATGTAGTACCGCGTGCCCACGACGTACTCCTGGATGGCGAACTTCATCCCGGGCTTGATGGACGCCTTGAACTCCTCGTAGTTCTTCGCGATGAAGGCGCCTCGACCGCCCTTGGCTCCGTAGTACTTCACGAACACGGGGCGGTCGATGTCCTCGGGCTTCTCGATCTTCGCGGGCATGTTCACGCCCGCGGAGCTGAGCCACTGCCGCTGCTTCTCGCGATCCGACTCCCAGTTCAGGACCTCGCGGTTCCCGAAGGTCGGCACGCGGAGCTTCGCGAAGGTGTCCGCACCCATGTATTCCACGAAGGAGCCGTGGGGGACCGTGACGACCTGGCGAGCGACGAGCTCGTCCGCTCGATCCGGGATGTCCTTGTAGGAGTCCACAATCAGGAACTCGTCCGGCTTCGCGAGGGGGAAGGCGTCGTAGAAGCGGGGCTGCTTGCCGATGGCGATGCCCAAGGTGCGGAACCCTTCCTGCCGGGCCCCGTGGAAGATCTGCAGGGAGGAATGAGAACAGACCGTGGCGATGACGATGTCCCGGTAATCGTCGATGACGGACGTGATCGCCTTGCGGCTTACCATTATCCGCCGAATGTCTTCGATGGATTAAAGGTTTTCACGACCGGATGGGAGGACGGCCGGACGAATCCCTTAAGCAAGGCTCGGAGCGATTCAAATCGGCACGCCGGACGAAA
>JBBSVS010000022.1:0-1785 GCA_038046665.1 Thermoplasmatota archaeon | reverse complement strand
CCGAGCGGCGGCGACTGTTCCGAGCCGGTCACCCAGGGGACCCTGCGCAGCGTGAAGGTGTTTTGGGCCCTCGACACCGCTCTGCGCGCGCGGAGGCACTTCCCCGCGATCAACTGGCTCACCTCGTACAGCCTCTACGGCTCCGCCCTCGACGAATGGTTCCGGACGGAAATCAACGAGGACTGGCCGAAGGTGAAGACGTGGGCCCAGAGGACCCTGCAGGAGGAGGCCGAGCTCGAGGAGATCGTGCGCTTGGTCGGCGCGGACGCCCTCCCGCCGGAGCAGGCGCTCACCCTCGAGGTCGCGCGGATGATCCGCGAAATCTTCCTGCAGCAGAATGCGTACCATCCCGTGGACACGTTCTGCCCACCCGAGCGGCAGTTCAAGCTCATCTCCGCCATCCAGAAGTTCGCGGACCTCGGGAAGAAGGCCGTGGCCCTCGACGTCCCCGTGAAGGAGATCGCCAGCGTGAAGTCGCGGGAGCTCCTCACGCGGGCCAAGTACGAGGAGAATTTCGACCCGGAGCTGGAGAAGACGCTCACGATGATGGACGAGGACTTCAAGAAGCTGGAGGCGCGCTGACATGGTGAAGGAGTACCGCACGATCACGCAGATCGCCGGCCCGCTCATCTTCGTCGAGAAGACGGAGCCCGTGGGCTACAACGAGCTCGTCGAGGTCCAGCTATCCGACGGCTCGCGGAAGCGGGGACAGGTCCTGGACTCCGCCAAGGACCTCGTGGTCGTCCAGATCTTCGAGGGCACCGCGGGGATCGACCGCTCGGCTAGCGTGAAGTTCCTTGGAGAGACGATCAAGCTCTCCGTGTCCAAGGAGATGCTCGGCCGCGTGCTCACCGGCTCGGGCGAGCCTGCGGACGGCGGCCCGCCGATCCTCCCGGAGAAGCGCGTCGACATCAGCGGCGCGGCGATCAACCCCTATTCCAGGGAGCACCCGGCGGAGTTCATCCAGACGGGCATCTCGACGATCGACGGACTGAACACGCTGGTCCGCGGGCAGAAGCTGCCCCTCTTCTCCGGGGCGGGATTGCCGCACAACGAGGTCGCGCTGCAGATCGCGCGGCAGGCGAAGGTCGTGGGCTCGAAGGAGCCCTTCGGCGTGGTGTTCGCGGCCATGGGCATCACCCATGAGGAGACCCGCGAGTTCATGAACGACTTCGAGCGCACGGGGGCGCTGAAGCGGGCCGTCCTGTTCCTGAACCTGGCGGACGACCCGGCCGTCGAGCGGCTCATCACGCCGCGCATGGCCCTGACCGCGGCCGAGTACCTCGCCTACGAGGTCGGCATGCACATCCTGGTCATCCTGACGGACATGACGAACTACGCGGAGGCGCTGCGGCAGATCGGGGCCGCGCGGGAAGAGGTACCCGGTCGACGCGGGTACCCGGGGTACATGTACACGGACCTCGCGACGATCTACGAGCGGGCGGGCCGCATCCACGGGAGGCCGGGGAGCATCACCCAGATCCCCATCGCCTCGATCCCGGACGACGATTGGACCCACCCGATCGCCGACCTGACGGGCTACATCACGGAGGGCCAGATCGCGATCAGCCGGGAGCTGCACCGCAAGGGCATCTATCCGCCCGTCGACCCGCTGCCCTCCCTCTCGCGCCTCATGGACGCGGGGATCGGGAAGGGGCGCACGCGGGAGGACCACAAGCAGGTCTCCGACCAGCTCTACGCGGCCTACGCGGAAGGGAAGGACGCTCGCGGCCTCGTCGCGATCGTCGGGAAGGAGGCCCTTTCCGAACGGGACCGGAAGATGCT
>JBBSVS010000021.1:0-5616 GCA_038046665.1 Thermoplasmatota archaeon | reverse complement strand
TCAACCGGGCGATCTCGGGGGCGTATCCTCCCGGGAGCATCTTCAAGCCGATCGCCTTCGGCTTCGCGCTGACGGAGGATTTCCTCCCAGGGATCGTGGAGCCTCCCGAGGTCGTGGCCTATGCCTTCGTCGAGCCGGCGGGGTCCGCCCTGCACAAGGACCTCGTGGCGCGACGCGGTAGCCCGGTGCGCGGCCTCATCGAGCAGAGCAAGTCCATGGGCTTCCCCTTCGAGTTCCATCCGGAGGGAGACGTCGTCGCGATCCGCCACCGCTCCCTCGCCCGCCTGCCTCCGGAGCTGTTCGTCCTCGTGGGCTCGGACTTCTTCATGATCTCGCAGGGCCCCATGCGGGAGGGCGGCTTCCTCGAGAAGGTCGCGAAGGCCACCACGCGCCCCGGACCCTAGGCCGGCTCAGGCTCCCATCTCCACGGCCAGGACCGAGGGCACGTGCGGGCGGTCCAGGACTTCATAGGCCTTCGTCCAGTGGTCCGCGAGGTCACGAGAGCAGCGCAGGACGCCCAGATCCACGAGGGAATCGAGTCGCCGGCGGGTACGAGTCGCGGGCCACTGGAACCGGATTGCCATGAACTCGATCAGGGACCGTTCCTTGGCCCCACGGTCCGGGAAGTGGACCTGGATTGCGGTCGCGAGCAGGGTGAGGTCGCTGCGAAGGTCCGGGTCCTCCACCTCGGAGAGGACCGCCCACAGCCCCTTGAAGCGCGTCATGTTCGGGAGATGGCGAAGGAGGTCCCTCACCCTTGCCCGTGCATGTAGCGTACGTCCACCGGGCGGCCTGAGAAGCATTTTATCGGCGGCCACGGATACATCCCCGATGCCCGTGGAGCTGGAGTTTGTCTCGATTGAGAATCCGGAGGGGCTCAACGTCATCCTGGGCCAGACGCATTTCATCAAGACCGCGGAGGACGTCTACGAGGCCCTCGTCAACGCGGTCCCGGGCATCAAGTTCGGCGTCGCCTTCTGCGAGGCCTCCGGCCCGTGTCTCGTCCGCGTCGAAGGGAACGATGACCGGCTGAAGGACCTTGCCGCCAGGAACGCCCTCGCGGTCGGCGCGGGCCATTTCTTCATCATCTTCCTCAAGGACGCGTACCCGCTCAACTTGCTCCGCGCCCTGCGCGAGGTCCCCGAGATTGTGAACCTCGTTGCCGCCACCGCAAACCCCGTGGACGTGGTCGTGGCCAGCAACGACCGCGGCCGGGGTGTCCTCGGCGTGATCGACGGGGAACGGTCCAAGGGCATCGAGGGGGAGGAGGACCGGAAAGAGCGCAGGCAGTTCCTCCGGAAGATTGGCTACAAGTTGGGCTGACATGTGCCGGATGCTCGCCGTCCTGAGCCGGAAACCGGTCCCCCCGGAGCTCCTGATGTCCTTCCGGCAGCTCGCGGACACCGGAAAGGGGTTCAGGGATTTCGGCTGCCCCGAGCCGAACCCGAAGACGGGCCACCCGGACGGCTGGGGCATCGCCGCGGTCGGGGCCGAAGGCGAGTTCTATGCGCGGAGCCCGGTCAAGGCCACCACCGACCCGAAGTACGAGGACGCGGTGCGGCGACTGGCGCGGGTCTGCAGCCCGCCGATCCTCCTTCTGGCCCACGTGCGGTGGGCCGCGTACAAGGACACGGTCCAGGAGCAGTACTGCCATCCCTTCCGCCGCGAGGTGGACCGCCACACAATCTTCTTCGAGCACAACGGGGAGATCGACGGGCTCCGCCTGAAGGATGGGAAGACCGACAGCCAGATCATTTTCGATCGCTTCGTGGACGCCCTGGGCCCGGAGATCAGGCCCCTCCCCGAGTTCAAGCAGGCCATCGCCAAGGCGAAGGAATCCCTCGACGCGGAGCACCCGCGGAAGGTCGAGTCCTATACGTTCCTGATGATCGAGGGCGACCGGGTCATCGCCCACCGCGATGCGCGCACCTGCGTGCCCTACTACACGCTCCATGAGACGAAGAGGGAGGACATGATCGTCGTCTGCTCCGAGGTCCTGCCCGCCCTCCCGGGGCGGTGGCGCATGCTGCGGAACGAAGAGTTCCTCGAATTTCGTCTTTAGCCGTCACCCCGCCTCGGTGGCGCGCGGACATCGATCCTGGGGGGGTGAGTCCGTCACGGTTCGCCAAGAAGTATTATATAGACCCTATTTCGTAGCATCCCTGTCGTTTCATCCTCCTGGGGGAGGGCCCGGTATAGTGCGAGAAGTGGAAGTCGTAACCCAGTGCCCGGAATGCCAGGGCGACCATCTGGTTAGGGACTACCAACGCGCAGAGATTGTGTGCAACGACTGCGGCCTTGTCCTCGACGATATGATCATCGACGAGGGACCGGAGTGGCGGGCCTTCGACTCCGAGCAGCGGGAGTCCCGCGAACGGGCCGGTCCCCCGAGCACAATCATGGCCCACGACAAGGGCCTCTCCACATCCATCGGATGGAGGAACAAGGACGCCTACGGGCGCCAGATCCCGCACAAGTCCCGGGCCCAGATCTATCGCCTCCGGAAATGGCAGCACCGCATCCGCACCTCGAAGAGCGGGGAGCGATCCCTCGCCCAGGGCCTCACGGAGATCAACACGATGGCCTCCAAGATGGGCCTGCCCCGCCACGTGCGAGAGAGCGCGGCGGTGCTCTATCGGAGGGCCTCCACGAAGAACCTCGTGCGCGGACGGTCCATCGACGAGGTCGTGTCGGCCACTCTATATGCGTCCTGCCGCCAGTGTGGCGTTCCGCGGACCCTCGACGAGATCGCGTCGAAGTCCAGCGTGGACCGGAAGTCCATCGGCCGCACGTACCGGACCCTCGTCCGGGAGCTCGGACTCAAGCTCCTCCCGCAAAGCCCGCGGGATTACATCGCGCGGTTCTGCAACCGCCTCGACCTGGACATGGAGGTCCAGCGGAAGGCGAAGGACATCCTGGACAAGGTGGAGAAGGACGAGCTCGCGTCCGGCGTGGCGCCGAGCGGCGTGGCCGCGGCGACGATCTACATCTCCGCGATCCTCTGCAACAAGCCCTGCACCCAGAAAGAGGTCGCCGAGGTGGCCGGGGTGACCGAGGTCACGATCCGCAACCGGTACAAGCGGATCTCCGTGGCCATCGGCATGGTGAAGTGAGGCTCCGATTGCCGGGCAAGCACAATACGCTTAAGCGAGAGCATTCCCTTCCTTCCCTCATGAGGTACCGAGTCGTCCTCGAATACGACCCCGAGACGCGCCACTACGCCGCCACGGTCCCCGGACTCCCTGGCCTCTTCGTGGATGCGAAGAGCGAGGCGGAGGCGCTGAAGCTCGTCCGGGAGGGCATCGCCTGGTTCGTCGAGGAACTCGCCGCAGCCCGCAAGCCCGGCGCGAAGCGGGTGGCGCCTCCATCCGCCAAGATACTCACGGTGGACGTTTGAATGGCTCGGCTGCCCGGGGAGATTGACGGGCGGCGCTTCGTCCGGGCCATGGCCCGGTTCGGATGGAGCGTGGAGAGTCAACGGGGAAGCCACAGAAAGTTCGTGCATCCAGATAGGAGGGACTTCCTCATCATCGCCTTCCATCGCACCCTTGGCCGAAACACGATTCGTAGGATTCTCCGGTAGGCCGGAATCGAGGAAGAGAAATTCCTGGAGGCGCTCTGAAGGCACGCTCGGAGCGGAATCGACGGGGGATCCGGAGAGATGGTGCCGTGTTCATCCTTCTACCGAGGCGCGCTCACCAATCCGAAATCTTTAAAGGAAAGCACTCGTTCCGAAGCACCCTCACGGTGAGCGATTGGCGTCTGAGACGATCGACAAGGGCGACATCATCTGGCTCGAGTACGACGCCTACACGATGAACCCCAACGGCACCCAGACCCTCTTCGACACGACCCACGAAGAGGTTGCGAAGAAGGAGAGCAAGTTCGACGAGAAGAAGGTCTACGTCGAGCAGCCCGTGATTGTCGGAAAGGACCGCCTGTTCAAGGGCCTCGAAGAAGCGCTGCTGGGTGCGAAGATCGGCGAGTCCAAGGAGGTCACGATCCCGCCGGAGAAGGGCGCGGGTGCCCGCGATGCGCGGCTCATCGAGCTCAAGACCGAGCGGGAATTCCTGCGCCGGGAGATCAACCCCGAAGTTGGCCTGGAGGTCTCCATCAGCGGGCGGCGCGGGACGATCACGAATGTGGCCGCAGGCCGCGTCCGCGTGGACTTCAACAATCCCCTCGCGGGCAAGACCCTGAAGTACGCCTTCAAGCCCACGAAGAAGGCCGCCAGCCCGGAGGAGCGCATCCGCGCGGTCCTCGACATGGACTATGGCCTCGCGGAGCAATTCAAGATCCAGCTCAGGGGCGACGTCGCGGAGATCCAGGTGCCCGACGTGTGCAAGACCGACGAGAAGTGGTTCGTCTCCAAGTTCCGCGTGATTGCGGACCTGCGCGAGGTCTCCGACGCAAAGCTCACGCGCTTCGTCGAGGAGTACGAGAAGAAGGAGCCCAAGAAGGAAGAGGCGAAGGAAGAGAAGCCCGCGGAGGCGAAGGCGGAGGAGCCGAAGAAGGAGGCCCCCGCGCCGAAGGCCGGCGGCAAGAAGGCGAGGCAGCCCAAGGCGAAGCCCGTCCCCGAGGCGCGCGTGGAAGAGGAGCTCTCCAAGGACGAGAAGGCTCCCGAGGAACTCTGAGACCGAAGGGGTTCACTCCGGCCGATACACGGCCTTGGCCGTGATCGTCATCGAGCACGCTTGGTGGGCCGTGCAGTAGGCCTCGCAGGCCTCTGCGGTCTCATGATCGGCGTAACCGAAACTGCACTCCTCACAGAGGAATACCCCGGGACGGTGGTCGAGAGGCCGGACCATTCATGACCCCGCTACGGGCGTGCTGGATTTCAGGCACTCCTGCGATCTCTCCAGGACCACGTCCACTTCCTTCGCCAGGGCCGCTTTGGGCCGGAACCCGACGATTTCGTGGACCTCGCGCCCTCCGCAGAAGAACTTGATCGTGGGAGTCCCCTGGATTCCGTAGCGGCGCGTAACCTCGGGTTCCTGGAACACATGGAGCTTGTAGAACGCCATCTTGTCCGCCTTCTCCGTCGCGACGGCAGCGAAGTCCGGTTCCAGGCGCTTGCACCAAGTGCACTGCTCGTGCCAGAAGTCAACGGCGACGGGCTTCGCAGACTTGAGTACCGCGGTCTCCCATTCCTTCGTGGTCACTGCCCGGACGGGTTCGGACATGATGATCGAGTTAGTTAGGTCGAGCCGACCCAATAAAGTTGACGACCGGCCCTTGCAGGCTGCATCAAACGGATCGACGGACGACAGAAGGCTTATCGACATCCGACCATTGCAGCTTCGAGCGCGGGTGGCCTAGATTGGATAGGGCAGCGGCCTCCTAAGCCGCAAGCCGCGGGTTCAAATCCCGCCCCGCGCGTGCCTCGGACGTCCCATCATCGTTCTCGGGTTGCGGCGATTAGGAGCAGGCCTAGGACCGCGGTGGCGGCAATCATCGCGAAGGCGGACAGGAAGGAGCCCGTCAGGTCGACCAGATACCCCGCGAGCCCTGGAGAGATTGCGCCGCCGATAAGGCTGATCGTGTTCATGAACGCGTAGGCGGTGCCCGTGAACTTCTGGGGCATGATCTGCGCGGACAGGATGTAGTAGACGCTGA
>JBBSVS010000020.1:0-2303 GCA_038046665.1 Thermoplasmatota archaeon | reverse complement strand
GCGCCCTTCCTCCCCCCACTAAAGTGGGGGGTCTCCGGGCGCGTTATCTTATGAAGGAGATCTGGCTCGAGAAGTACCGGCCGAAGACCCTGTCCGAGGTCGTCGGGCAGGAGGACATCGTCGAGCGGCTCGAGTCCTACGTGAAGGCGGAGAACATGCCCCACCTGCTCTTCGCCGGCCCCGCGGGCGTGGGCAAGACCACCTGCGCCCTCGCCCTGGCCAAGGACCTCTTCAAAGAGGACTGGCAGCAGAACTACAACGAGTTGAATTCGAGCGACGAGCGCGGGATCGACGTCGTGCGCCAGAAGATCAAGAATATCGCGCGCCTCGCGCCCTTCGGTGGGACGCCCTTCAAGATCATCTTCCTGGACGAGGCGGACAACCTGACCGCGGACGCCCAGGCCGCCCTGCGGCGAACCATGGAGACGTACACGAAGACCTCCCGCTTCATCCTGTCCGCGAACTACTCCTCGAGGCTCATCGAGCCGATACAGTCCCGCTGCGCGGTGTTCCGCTTCCGGCCCTTGAAGCCCGAGGCGATCCAGGAGTACCTCACTCGGATCGCGAAGGCGGAGAAGCTCACGATCACGGACGAGGGCATGGAGGCCCTCGTGTACGTGGCCCAGGGCGACATGCGGCGGGCGGTGAACTCGCTGCAGGTCGCCGCGTCCCTCAGCACGACGATCGACGGGGACATGCTCTACAAGGCCGCGTCCACCGTGCGCCCGGAGGAGATCAAGAAGCTCATCGAGAAGGCCCTCGGGGGCGAGTTCCTCCCGGCCCGCGAGGCCCTGGACAAGCTCCTCATCGAGTACGGCCTCTCCGGGGAGGACGTCGTGCGCCAGCTGCACCGCGCGATCTTCGACCTGAACGTGCCCGACACCCTGAAGGTGCGCCTGCTCGACCGGATCGGCGAGACGGACTACCGCCTCGTCGAGGGGAGCAACGAGCGCATCCAGATCGAGGCCCTCCTCGCCCACTTCGTCCTCGTGGGCCAGGAGCTCAAGAAGAAGTGATCACCGGGCGAGGTGTGCCGCCCAGCCCTTCGACGCGGCTTCGTCTCGGGGTGAGGCCGCGAGGAGCTTCGCGAGGGCCATGGCGATCTCGGGCGCCTTCGTGGCCGCGTACTCCGCCGCGCAGGCGTCCGCGAGGGCGAGGTTGTGCCCCTGGTTCGCGAGCGCGGAGTCCGTCGACGCGAATCGCGCGAGGGTCTCCAGGAGTCGCTTCGACGAGAAGTCCCGCGACAGGTACGCGCGCACGCGGGCCGCAGCCTCCGTTGGCCTCCGTGCCTCCAGGTCCTCCTCGATCGCGCGGATCGCATCGCCCTCGCCGCCAGCCTCGCTCACGCCGACGGAAGGGACGTGAGGCGCGGGGGAGCGCACGCGGAGGGCCGCGAGGAAAAGCGCGTAGAGGCGCTCGCTCGTGCGGCTGAAGGAGAGGGCGAACCGCGCCGCATGCGCGTACAGGAGGGCGTGGGCCGTCTCGAGGGCGTAGCCCTCGGAGGCCAAGGCGCGCTTCGCGGCCTCGACGACGATCCCGTAGGCGAGGGACGTGGGCGCGATCCCGTCCCTGAGGAGGGAGAGGAGACCTTCGACGCACACCTCCTCGGAGGTTGCCGCGACCACGGTCGCGAGCTTCCCACGCGCCGCGTCATCCAGGGGACGCGCGGCGGACGCGAGGGTCTCCAGGTCCACCCGCTCCTTCCCCAGGACCCCGAGCATCGCCTCGTAGGGAGCGCGGTCCCGCTCGCCCCGGACCACGTACCGAATCGCGGGCCGGAGGAGCAGCCTCGCGTCGCGGAACCCGAGGGCCTCCGCGAGCCTCCACACCTGGACCGCGACGATGAGCTTGTGCCCGGAGTCGCCCAGATCCTCCACCGCCGCTCGGAAGAACATGTCCCCGGCCTGGCGACGCTCCCAGCCCTCCTCCACGATGCCGAGGAAGAGGGATTCCGCCTCGGCGGCGTCGCCTCGGCGCACGGCGAACAGGGCGGACGGCGCGAGGTGGGACACTTCGCCCGACACGATGAGGAACGGCTCGCTCGCCTCCGAGGCCCTCGTCGCGGAGGCCGTCAGGGAGACGGCCTGCAGGATCGCGAGGCCGAGGGCGCGGGGCTCCAGGACGTCCCGCAGGCCCGCGGCGGACGCGAGGGCCACGAGGCCGTGCGGCACCGTACCCGCCCCCGGGAGAGGACGCGCCGCCGCGCCGCGTGCCGCCGCCCGGTTCACAGCGAGGGGCGGCGCCTTCGCCGCCACGGCCTTCCGCGCGGCCACATCGCCAGCTCCGACCTGGCCCGCGACACC
>JBBSVS010000019.1:1042-6479 GCA_038046665.1 Thermoplasmatota archaeon | reverse complement strand
GTTGCGCGGCATTCAGGCTTGACTTCCCGCTCTTCACCTCGAGGAACACGACCTCGGCCACCTCGCCTCCGCTGAGTCCATCGAACACGATGTAGTCCACCGGAGTCCCGAGGAAGCGCAGATCGGTGGGATCGTACGGGAAGTCGGGGAAGTGGGGCGCGAGCTGCTCGAGGAACTTGCCGCTCAGCGTGGAGCGGCTGCGGGAAACGGAATCCTCTCGGATCTCCTCCTCCCGCCCCTGGAACTCGAGCTCCATGGACCGCTCGGTGAGGGCCCGCCCCACCAGGAATCCGACGAAGAGGCTGACGAAGGCGGCAACCAGCACCAATGCCACGAGGACGACGTCCACCACAATCGCACCGTCGCCCCGCAGCCCACGACCCCTAGTCAACTACCTCCCGCTGAAGCGGGGGGTTTGTAACTGCGCTCAACCAAGTTCTGAGGCTTGATCTCATGGCGCGCTACGATTGGCCGGTTGACGTCGGGGCTGCCAACCCTCTGTCGCGCTTGCGGCGACGGCGGCCTGACTCGGAGAGACGGCTTCATAGGCATATCCACCGCGCCATTGCTGGCGGCATGCCCTCCGGGTCGATGCATGTGCTGGCGAGCCTTCAACCGTCTTTCTCCCGATCCAAACCGGGAGTGCCTTACCTTCCGAGCCGAGGCTCGGCGGGTGGTCGCCGTATGCACAGATTCTCATTCACACGGGGCTACATAAGGTCTTGCGAGGGTAGAACGAATGCGTGGGCGACCCGCCGGGCGCCCTTCCTCCCCCCAATAAATTGGGGGGTCTCCGGGCGTGTGATGTTATGAACGGAACCGCGGGATGGGAGAATGCGGGAGGAACGAACTCACGTATGGTCCTGCGACGTCCGGACGTCATCGACGAGACGTCGGCCCGCGGCGACCTCGTCGACGGAATGGATCACCGCGCCGAGCTCGCGCAGGGTGCTTTCCACGCTTTCATAGTGAATCGAGCTGCCCTCAATCGTGACCTTGACGCTCTCCGTCTCCTGGTCGACCTCATCGAGGCTGCAGTTCACCCCCTCCACGCCTTTCAGCGCGCTGAGGCGCTGGGACATCTCGATGAGGTCGGGCTTGTGGGGCTTCAGCACATCGAGGACGATGCGCTTGATGTCGGACATGGGGTCCCAGGTCTCCGAGGGGACGCGCCGATGGAGACGTACGCTATTAAACGTTGCGACCTTTCGCGGTGAGCGGGACGCGAGAGGAAGGACCCTCAGGCCGTCGTGACTTCCGCGCCGCTCGGTCCGACGATCATCGTATGCTCCGTCTGGGCCACGATGCCGCCGCCAACGTCGAGGAGCGCCTCGTAGGTCATCACGGTCCCTGTGCGGAGGAGCTGGTTCAGCAGGGCCGGGGCCTTCGGATGGAGGCGGTGGGCCCACCGTTCCGCGAAGGGCAGCGTCTTGAACTCCGCGGTGAGTTGCCCCAGGAACTCGTTGAGTTCGGGCTGCTTGAGGGGTTTCGTCCTCAGGACGCGATAGATGTTCCCCGTGCGCCGTCCTCCCACCTCGCCCGCGCCGGAGGAGGAGAAGGGCTCGATGGCCACGACCTCGCCCTGTTTGAGGACGTCGTGGCCGTGGGGGATGTTGGGGACACTCTTGCCCGCATGGAGCACGTATCGCTCCACCGTGTGGCCGGTCAAGTTCCGGATCGGCTTGTAGCCGTGGGACTCGATGGCGCGCTTAATCCCCGCGCCGAGGAAGCTCGTCTCCACACCGGGATGCACGGCCTCGATCGCGGTCTGCAGCGCGAGTTCGGAGGCCCCGATCAGCCGGGTCCAGTTGCGCGTTCCGACCTCGACGGTAATGGCGGTGTCCGCAATCCAGCCGTCGAGTTGAGCGCCCAGGTCCAGCTTGACCACGTTCCCTTTGCGGAAGCGAAGGGCATCGTCGTGGGTGGGCGAGTAGTGGGCCGCGATGTTGTCGATGGAGATGCAGGTGGGGAACGCGGGGCGGAAACCCGCCCGGCGCATGAGGTCCTCGACCTCCTCGGCCACATCGAGGAGCAGGACGCCATCGTCGACGAGGCTGACCGCGCGCTCCTTGGCCTCCTTGGAGACGCGGCCCGCGCGGAACAGCTTCTCCCGCACATCGGCGTCCATGGTCCTACGCTCCTTTCGGAACCGCACCCCGTCTAAGGATTTTTGCCCGCGGACCGCTCAGGTCGACGACGGTAGATTCCTGGCCGAGGGGCGTGGGCCCGGCGTCCAGGTACACGTCCACCGCTTCCCCGAGCTGCGCCTGGGCGTCTTCGCAGGTCGTCGGCGACGGCTGACCGTGTCGGTTCGCACTCGTCGATATGATCGGGCCGCAGGCCTTCGCGAGGAGGCGGGGGATCGGATGGTCGGGGACGCGAAGTCCGATGAGGCCGGCCTGGGACACGAGGGCCTTGGGGGCTTCCGGCGTGGCCTTGAGGACGACCGTGTAGGGCCCAGGCAGATTCTTCGCGCAGAAGTTCTCCGCGAGGGGCGTCTTCGTCCCGTAGCGGAAGACGTCGGAGACCTCCGGCACGGCCATGGAGAGCGCCAGGTTGCGTGGACGCGCCTTCGCCGCGTACACGCGCCCGACCGCGGCGTCCTGGAACGGATCGGCCGCGAGGCCGTAGACGGTGTCCGTGGGATGGACGACGAGGCCCCCTGCGCGCAACGTCTCGCGCACGCGATCCAAGGCGACCGCGTCGAGCACATACTTCGTCCCCAGGGAGACCACGGGGATGACGACGGACACGATGCGGACAAAGGCCCCGCGAATAAAGGCTTTCGCGCTAGAGGTAGAGTAGGTAGGATTCCCCGTCGGCCCGGCGCCCGGGTGGCTGATACGGTTCGAGGTTCATCCCGCGCGCGCTCGGCATTCGTGCGACCATGGCCTTCGTGAAGGGGGCAGAATCCTCCGCGGAAGCGAGCTCGGACATGGGCACGAAGTCGGCGGCGCTCACCTCCTGCCCGTCCGGATGGGGCTCCCCGGAGACGTAGTCCATCCGGAAGATGAGGAACGTGTCGTTCATGCCCTTGGCGACGCGGTGGCGCACGCCCACGAGGGGCCCGGCGCGGCCGGAGATTCCCGTCTCCTCTTGGATCTCTCTCTCGAGGGTCGCGACGACGGATTCGGCCGGCTCGACGTATCCCGAGGGGATCGTCCAGAGACCCCTGAGTGCGCCGTAGGTCCTGCGGACGACGAGGAGGCGGTCCCCCCGCGTCATGAAGGCGCCCACGCCCACCGTGATGGGAAGGGTCGCCACGTTCAGTGACATAGCACGGCGAACACGGGCCGAGAAGATGGCTTTTATCCTTGCTCCGGTTCCCCAGGCTCGCGGTGGGCTCATGGCACGCAAGGTCACCTTCGCCCCGCGGCGCTTCCTGAGGAAGATCTGGCAGCTTGGCAACTACGACGTCTCGCCCGACGGCCGCCTCCTGGCGTACTCCGCGAACAAGGGGGAGCAGTGGACCGTCTACGTTCGAAACCTGAAGACGAAGCGGGAGCGGGTCCTCGTGAAGTCGGACCAGAGCGTCCTCAACCCGGAGTTCTCCCCGGACGGGCGGTGGATCGCGGTCCAGTCCGACTTCGAGGGCGACGAGAACTTCAACATCCACACGGTGCCGGCCCAGGGCGGACCCGCGCGCAAGCTCACGGAGCACCCTGCGGACAGCGCCTTCCCTCGATGGTCCCCGGATGGCACGAAAATCGCTTTCCTGTCGAACCGCGACCGGGACCGGGACAACGTCTTCGTGGTGGACGTGGAAGGCGGGGAACCGCGGCAGCTCACGCACCTTGAGGACATCGTGGGCGAGATCGCGTGGCGGCCGGATGGTCGCTCCATCGCCTTCACCGCCGGCGTGGGAACGGGGGACTGGGTGGGCCTCGTGGACCTGGAGGGACACGTGGACCCGATCGTCGCCTTCCCGGACTCGGAGAACTCCATCGGCGGGGATCTGGGGCGGCCCAGGCCATGGTCTCCCGACGGACGGGAGCTCGCCTTCGTCTCGAACGTCCACGACCATCTGGACATCGGAGTGATGGAGGTGGAGGATCGGAAGGTCCGATGGCTCGTGGAGAACCGCCGGGATAAAACAATGCCTCTGTGGTCCCCGGACGGGAAGCGGGTGAGCTACCTGGAGAACCACGACGGGAACGTGCAACTCAGGAGCGTCGCCGCATCCGGGAAAGGATCGCGTGTGATGTCACCGAGGGCGGGCAGCGTGTCACGCCCGATGTGGCATCCGGACAGCGAGGGAATCTTCTACGAGCACTCCACCTCGCGGGAACCGCACGCCCTCTTCTTCCAGCGGGGAGCGCGCCGCACGACGCTCGTGGACACCCTGAAGGCGAAGCTTCCGCGACCCGAACTCGCGGAGGCTAGGCTCGTATGGTACACCTCCTTTGACGGTCGCAAAATCCCCGCGTGGCTCTTCGTCCCGCCGAAGGGGCGATCGCGCGGTGCGGCCCTCGTGGACCCCCACGGCGGGCCGGAAGCGCAGGTCCTCAACGAGTGGGACTCGGGATACCAGTTCATGGTCGCCGAGGGCTACACGGTCCTCGCGCCGAACTACCGCGGGGGGACGGGGTACGGGCGCGCGTGGCGGAAGCTGAGCGACCACGACCTGGGCGGCGGGGACATGAAGGACATCATCGCCGGCGGCCGATGGCTCCTGGAGAAGAAGCGCTGCCCGCCCGACCGCCTCGGGATCATCGGGGTGAGCTACGGCGGGTATTCGGTGGCCCACTGCCTCGAGCAAGCCCCGGACTTGTGGACCGTCGGCGTGAGCATCGTCGGATACTTCAACTGGTTCACCGCCACGAAGAACGAACGCGGGTACCTGCACGTGTACGACACGAAGAAGATGGGGACGCCGGAGGCAAGCGCGGACCTGTACCGCAAGCTCTCGCCGATCTTCTACCTGGACAAGATCCGCGCGCCCGTCCTGTTCACGGGGGGCGCCCACGATCCGCGGTGCCCGGTGACCGAGGATCGCCAGATGGTCAAGGAGATGAAGAAGATGGGGAAGACCGCGGGCTACATGGAGTTCCCTGACGAGGGCCACTGGCCGCGCAAGATCTCGAACCAGATCCGCCTCTACGAGCGCGCGATCGACTGGTTGGGACGATACCTGCCTGCCCAGTGAAGCTCACACGAGCGTGCGGAGCGCGTCGAGCAAGGTGTCCACGATCTCGGGCTCCGCCTGGGTGCCCATCGTGCCGATGCGGATCGTCTTCCCGCGCAACGGACCGAGACCGCCGGAGACGTAGATGTTGTGCTTGACCCGGAGCGACCGCACGAGAGCGTTCGGCTCCATCCCCGCGGGCGGTGAGACGCAAGTCACCGTGTTCGAGAGAAGCTTCGGCGGCGCGACGGGCTTGAAGCCCAGGTCCACGAGGCCGGACCGGAGACGCCCCGCGGCCCGTGCGTGGCGCGC
>JBBSVS010000019.1:0-1032 GCA_038046665.1 Thermoplasmatota archaeon | reverse complement strand
GAGGCCTTCCTCCTTGACGAGCGTCAGGGCGCGGTGGACCGCGTAGAACAGGTTCGAGGAGATCGTCGTGGGCGTGGGGTGCCAATCCGCCCAATCCCGCTCGTACCTGTCCCAGGTGAAGAGGTTCAGGTACCAGCCCTCCGCGGTCTTCGGGTCCGCGGCCTCCCACAGGGAGGGAGCGACGACCACGGGCGCGATGCCCGCGGGCGCGGCGAGACACTTCTGCGACGCGCTGAAGGCCGCATCCACGCCGAGCCTCTCGATCGGGAGGGGCAGCCCGCCCAGGGAGGAGACCGCATCGACCAGGACGAAGGCGTCCGCGGCGTGGGCGATCTCGACGACCTCCTCCAAGGGGTTCGTGAGGCCCGTGGAGGTCTCGTTGTGGATGACCGCGACGGCCTTCGCGGGCTCCTTCAACGCGGACCGAAGCTTCGCGAGGTCGAAGCCTTGGCCCCACGGGGCCTGGACGAGGTCCGCCTTCACGCGGTGGGTCACGAGGACCTCTCGCACCCGCTCACCGAAGAACCCGTTCGCCAGGACCACGACGCGGTCTCCGGGGCGAAGGAACGTGAAGGCAAGGGACTCCAGTCCCGCATGGCCCGGGCCGACGACGGGGAAGACGCGGCCCTTCGGCGCGGCCCACAGGTACTTCTGGAGCTCTTGGGCCTCGCGGTAGGCCTTGACCCACGCGTCCCCGTAATGGGGCAGCGCAGGCTTCGCAAATTCCTCCAAGACCCGGGGATGCAAAGGGACGGGCCCCGGGATGAGCAGGAGCCCCGCTTCCATGCTTACCGAGTCAAGGATGCGCGGGACGATACTTCAACCTGTCCCGACATTCCATGACACGCGGGGCTCAGTCGCGGATGCCCTCTTCCGAGACGCTGAAGACGGCCTCTGCTTCGGGGAGGCTCGGGGAATCGATCAGGCGCGCGATGCGCTTGCCGCCCTTGGATTTTCTCAGGTACACGCGGAAGGTCGCGCTGTGCCCGACGCTGTGACCCCCGATCGGACGCGTCGGGTCGCCGAAGAACG
>JBBSVS010000018.1:0-1461 GCA_038046665.1 Thermoplasmatota archaeon | reverse complement strand
GCCCCGGCCGATCCCGCCCACGGGCGATCCCACGAACATGATCCGGTCCATGCGCAGTTCCGTCCGCGTGCGCAGCAAGGACCGCCGCACGTTCCACGCGCCCATCGGCACGCGGGAGATGACCCCGGAGGACATCGCGGAGAACCTGGACTTCCTCATGCGACGCGTCTTGGGCAAGCTCGAGCGCGGGCGTTTCAACATCCAGTCGGTCTACGTCAAGACGACGATGGGCCCGTCCGTGAGGTACCTGTGAGGCGGTGACCATGGCCCACGTCGCACCCTACAAGAAAGAGCTCGTGGAGAGTCTGGTGGCCCGCTTCGAGAAGAGCAAGGTCATCGGGATCGCGAGCATCCACGGCATCCCGGCGCCCCAGTTCCAGGCGATGCGCAAGCAGCTCGCCGGACAGGCCACGATCACCGTCGCGAAGAACAATCTCCTCCGCTTGGCTCTGCAGGAGGCGAGCAAGAAGAAGAAGGGCCTCGACAAGCTCGCGGAGGCCATCGACGGACAGACCGCCGTGGTGACCGCGGATCTCAACCCCTTCAAGTTGTTCAAGCAGCTCGAGGCCACGAAGACGCGCGCACCCGCGCGCGGGGGCGAGGTGGCTCCCGAGGACATCTGGGTCAAGGAGGGTGAGACGCCCTTCAAGCCCGGGCCAGTCGTCGGCGAACTGCAAAAGGCAGGGATCCCTGCGGCAATCGAGAGAGGCAAGGTCGTCATCAAGAAGGACAAGCTCCTGGTGAAGACGGGAAACCGCATCCCGCGCGACGTCGCCCAGACCCTCGCC
This sequence comes from Thermoplasmatota archaeon, assembly GCA_038046665.1. Taxonomy (GTDB): domain Archaea; phylum Thermoplasmatota; class Thermoplasmata; order RBG-16-68-12; family RBG-16-68-12; genus RBG-16-68-12. The sequence goes on along the minus strand of JBBSVS010000018.1, from coordinate 673 downwards.
CGCCTCGAGATCTTCCCCCTCGTCGTCGGACTCGACCTGAAGGGTGCCTACGAGGACGGCATGGTCTTCAGGCGAGATTCCCTCGCCGTCGATGACGTCCAGATCCGTGGGCAGATCGCCACGGCCGGCATGCAGGCCTTCGCCCTTTCCCTCGAGATCGGCTATGCGACGAAGGACACGATCCGCCCGCTCCTCGCGAAGGCCCATATGAGCGCCTTGGGCCTGGCGATCGAGTCCGGGTTCCCCACGAAGGAATCTGTCAAGTTCCTCCTCGCGAAGGCCCAGGCCGAGATGCTCGCCCTGGCCTCCCGCGCGCCCGAGGCCGCGGACGACGAGCTCAAGGCGAGACTGAGCTCCGCCCCCGCCCAAGCCGCCAAGCCCGCCGAGGGCAAGAAGGAGGAGAAGAAAGAGGAGAAGAAGGAAGCCTCCGAGGAGGAGGCCGCCGCGGGGCTCGGCGCGTTGTTCGGATGATCAAGATATCAGGAGGTGACTACGAATGGAGTATGTCTATGGGGCGCTGGTCCTGCACTCGGCCGGCAAGAAAGTAAACGAGGAGAGCCTGAAGAAGGTCCTGACCGCCGCCGGCGTGAAGGTCGACGAGACGCGCGTGAAGGCCCTGACCGCCGCGCTGGAGGGCGTGAACATCGACGAGGCGCTGAAGGCCGCCGTCGCG
>JBBSVS010000017.1:0-2818 GCA_038046665.1 Thermoplasmatota archaeon | reverse complement strand
CGCGGCACCCCCTCACACGAACGCCTGGGCGGCAAACAAGAACCCTACGGCCACGAGCGCGACGCCGATCGCACGGGACACGAACACGGGCCGCCATCCCGTCTTCTCCAGGAAGATCGCCACGGAGATCGCGCCCATCCACAGGAGGCTCATGGCCCCCGCGACGAAGAGGACGAGCATGAAGAGCCAGCAGCATCCGATGCAATATGCCGCGTGGTCGAGGCCCATGCGCCAGGCCCCGCGTCGGCCGCTCCGCCAGTGCGTCATGACGAAGCCCATGGGGCTCTGGCATGCGGAAAGGCAGGCCTCCTTCGCGCGGGTGACCTGATAGGCGCCGGAGGCAAGGAGGACCGCCGCGGGGACGAGCAGCCACGCCCCATCCACGGGTCCGAGAAGCCCGAGTCCCATGAGGCCGAGGAGGGCCACGACCGCGAAGAGGCCCCAGACGACGAAGTAGGCGGAGGCGAAGAAGGCGGTGCCCACGCGGTCCGCGGGTCGCACCGCCTGTCCATGATTGAGGCGCGTGATCCCCGTGTACGTGAGGATCATCGGGAGCGCGGAGGGCAGCATCATCGCGACCATCATCACGACGAGCAGGAGGAAGGCCAGGGTGAGGCCGAGCGCCCCCTCCGAAGAAGTGGGCACGCCCACGAAGGCCATCATCACATCCGAGGTGACCCACGTCACATACCAGGCCGCCACCACGAGGACCGCAACCAAGGCCGCGATGGGCAGGGTCAGGGAGCGCAGGAGGTCCCGGGGTCCTCGAACCGCTTCTCCTTCCAACGCTCGCGCGTAATCCTGGGGCGGGATAAGAACGTACCTGTACGGGATGGTCGCGAAGATTTCGGCCAGCCTAACAAGAATGCCGCGGACGACCCAATACTATTATAGCGTCTGAATATATGACGCGCCCGAATAAGGGGGTTCTTCTATCACCCAATCGACCAAATGGAATTTTGAAGCGGAGTTCATCCAGAGCTGCAACTGCGACTACGGCTGCCCCTGCAACTTCAACGGGCTGCCGTCCCACGGGAACTGCGAGGCCCTGAACGGCTATCGCATCCGCGAGGGGCGGTTCGGGAACGTCCGCCTGGACGGCGTGAAGTTCGCCCAGGGATTCTGGTGGCCCAAGGCGATCCACATGGGCGGGGGCAAGACGAGGCTCTACATCGATCCCGCCGCGACGAAGGAACAGCGGGAGGCCATCGATGCGATCGTCAGCGGGAAGCACGGCGGCGGCATGTTCGAGATGTTCCCGAACACCTTCGCGAAGACCTGCCCCACGAAGATGAAGAAGATCGAGTTCCTGTACGACGGGCACGACAGCTGGTTCTCCGTCGACGGGGTCGGGGAAGTCCATAGCACCCACATCCGCAACCCCGTGACGAGCGAGGAGTTCGAGGGGACCATCGACCTGCCGAACGGGATTTCCTGGAAGCACGCACAAGTGACCGCGATCCGGAAGTGGTGGATCAAAGACGGAGACCTCAACTTCCAGCACGAGAACGCGTCCGGGTTCGTGACGATCGTCCGGTTCAGCGAGAAGGGCTGCGTCGGGTAGACCCGTATCATGGGCCATAGGTGAAGGGCGAGTAGAACCCGTTCCGCCCGGAGCTGTCGAACTCGAGCCCATGGTCGCGGTAATGGTGCTTCTTCGACCGGGCGACCACCAGGTCCTCGTTGGGGACGATCCCGAGGGGAGGGTTGCGCAGCACGACGTCCTCCTCCGCGTTGGCGCCTCCGACCGCCTCGATCTCCAGGTCGAGGACATCGTCGATGGCCACGCTTCGGGACCGGCCTTTCGCCTCGAACCTAATCGGAACCGAGCGAACGCCCTTGATCTCGCCCACGAAGCCCGTGAGGACCGCGAGGTGTCCTCCTGCTTGACCCGAGAAGATCTTCCCCAGGGCCGCGGCCTGCTCGGCGTTCGCCTTCGCGTCGAGATACAGGGCCGCGCTCCACTTGGGCCCCTGGACCATGTGGCCGGGGCTGTGGAACACCCCCACGACGTTCAACCCGTCGAGCGAGGTGGATCCGTAATGCCCTCGGGTGATGTGCCAGGCCACGGAGACCTTGCAGTTGCCTTCGTCGGGCGCGTCCAGGTAGACGCAGCGACACGAGGCCTTGCAGTTGCATCCCTCGAAGTAGTCTCCTTCCAGCTTCCACGAATCGGATGACACCATCGGCTCTCCACCCTCGGGAGACCTGACGGCGTTCGGGCCGTTTCGGGCTCCCTAAATCGGGGATAGGCATGCCGGTACTTATGAGAAGCGGGTACGCTCACTCAACGTCAAGGGGGAAAAGTCAGTTCGCACGGGAGATGCACAACCCTTTCACAGGTACGTCCCGCGCTCATTGCTTGCGCTTCAGGACCGCCCGGGCGGCCTCGACGATCTTCTCCGACGTGAGCCCGTACTTCCGCAGGAGCTCGTCCGCCTCGCCACTTTCGCCGAAGACGTCCTGCACCCCGACGAAGGCCATGGGGACAGGATGGCTCTGGACGACCGCGGAGGCCACCGCGGACCCGATCCCGTGCACGACCGTGTGTTCCTCGGCGGTGACGATTCCTCCCGTCTCCCGCGCGGCCTTGTCCAGGGCGGTCACGTCGAGGGGCTTCACGGTGGAGAGGTTGATGACCCGCGCATGGACGCCCTCCTTCGCGAGCGCGTCCGCGGCCTCGAGGCACTTCGCGACCATGATGCCACAGCCGACGAGGGTCAGGTCGGATCCGTCCCGCATCACGCGAGCCTTGCCCACGACGAAGGGGTCCTCGGGCCGCGTGACGGTGGGCACATCGGTCCGGGAGAAGCGACAG
>JBBSVS010000016.1:1028-3164 GCA_038046665.1 Thermoplasmatota archaeon | reverse complement strand
CGGATCCTCGGACTCAGCCACGCCCCCGGCGAGGACGTTCACAGCCCCACGGACCTGGCCGCGTTGTCCAGGGTCATCGAGCGATTCGTCGAGGAGAACCGTGGCCGTGGCGTGATCCTCCTGGACGGCATCGAGTATCTCGTCACACAGAACGGCTTCCGCGATACGATCCTGTTCGTCGAGCACTTGAACGAGTTCGTCATGGAGCGCCAGGCCATCCTGCTGCTCCCCATGAACCCGGACGTCCTCCCGGACAGGGAATTCGCCCTCCTCGAACGGAATCTGAAGGTCTTGTCGGGGCAGCCCGGACTGTCCCTGGAATCGACAGGCCCTCGCCTCGCCTTTGAATCGGGGGAAGGTTCCGGAACATGAACCCTCCCGGATGTTCTTTCGCGGATGCTGGGCACTATATTAGTGCATTATTGTATTTTATTATTCACGATGAATGCGATATCGGTGCTCCACGGCGGAACCGCGACGTCCAGCACTTATTGTACGCACGGAGGAGATTTCCCTGCGCAACCGTTCTGCGGTGACGATGGGCCGATACGTGAAGGTCCGGGACGCGATGTCCACGGAGGTCTTCGAGATATCGGAGGACGCCACGCTCCAGTCCGCCGCCAAGCGCATGGCCGACGCGCGGGTGAACAGCCTCATCGTCCAGCCGGAGGGAAAGGAGGAACCCTTCGGGATCGTCACATCGACGGACATCGTCGACGCGATCTCCGACGGGATGGATCCGACCGTGGCCCTCGTGCGGGACGTGGCCACGGCGCCCCTCGTGACCGTGACCCCGGGGGTGCCCGTCGCCTACGCGGCGCGCCTGATGAAGCGAGCGAACCTGCGCCACCTGGCCGTCTTCAACGGCAGGGAGGTCGTGGGCGTGCTGAGCGCCTACGACATCGTGAAGGCGATCGGACGCTGGGGGAGCCTCGCCGCGGGGATCGAGGAAGGCGCGGAAGTCGAGGTGACGTCGCCCGCCCTGGACTAGGGTGCCGGAGCCGAGGCCGGGGACGCGGCCGCAGCGTGGGAGCCGCCCGGCTTCTTGCGGTCCCCGAAGAACTCCCGGTGGACGGCCTGCACCGCGCGCTCCAGGTCCTTCGTGTCCACGGTGAAGTGATAGGCCACCATGGAGGCGCCCGCGGAGAGGAGCTGCACGTTGATGCCCAGGTCCGCGACGGCCTTGAACACCCGCGCCGCGACGCCGTGCGCATAGCCGAGCCCCTCCCCCACGAAGCAGATCAGGCTTGCGTGGGGGCTCACCTCGATGCGGTCCGCCACGCCTCCCGCCAGTCGGGAGAGCGTCTTCTTCGCGCGACTTACCGCGTCGGACTCGATGAGGAAGGCGATGCACGTCTGGGACGTGGCGGCGCTGTACACGTCCACGCCGGCGCCGGAGAGGAGCGTGGCCGTCTGGGAGAGCAGGCCCTCCTTGAAGCCCGCGCCGGTCGCGTAGACCTTGAGGGTCGCCAGGTCGCGGACGTAGGAGACGCTCTTAACGTCCCCGCTCTTGTCCACCGTGTCCGGGCCGATGCGGGTGCCCGTATCCTCGGGGCGGTAGATGTTCTTCAGGACGATGCTCGCGCCGCCCGCCCGCGCGGGCTGCACGGCCCGCGGATGCAGGACCTTCGCGCCGAAGTAAGAGAGCTCCGCGGCCTCGTCGTAGGACAGGAGGGAGAGGGGGAACGCCTCCGGGACGATCTTCGGGTCCGCGCTCATGAACCCGCCCACGTCCTTCCACACCTCCACGGTCGGCAGGCCGAGGGCGTGGGCCTCGACGGCGGCGCTGTAATCGGACCCTCCGCGACCGAAGGTGGCCGTCTTCCCTTCCGGGGAGAGACCGAAGAAGCCCGTGATCACGCTAACGTGCCCGGCGTCGGCCTGGCGGCGGAGGAAGGGGGCCATGTGGGCCTTCGTCTCCTCGAGGAGCGCGGTCGCATTGCCGTAGGTCTCGTCCGTCATGAGGCCGACCTGGTCCGCCTCGAAGGCCTCCGCGCAGAACACGCGGCTCGCCAAGCCGAGCCTCAGTGCCGTCTCCGCGTCGATGGCGCGGCCGCTCAAGAGCAGCTCGCGCGCCGCCCCCGCGGGGCAGATTCCAGGAAGCAGGACCATCGCGACGGGAGCAAAGACCCCAAG
>JBBSVS010000016.1:0-1018 GCA_038046665.1 Thermoplasmatota archaeon | reverse complement strand
AGGCTTCTGCGTCGAGGCCGCGCTCGCGGAGGTTCGCGGCCACAACCTGGGCGGACAGGCGCTCGCCGAAGGAGAGGGCGAAGTCCCGCGTGCGCGGGGTGATCTCCTCCGTGTAGGCGATGCCGTACAGGAGGCGCTCGAGCTTCGTGCACAGGGCCTCGATGACCTCCACGGCGGCGTCGTGGTCCTTTCGGGACTTGGGCAGGAGGCTGAGGTGCTTCCGGCGCACCTCGCCGATGTACAGGTCGATCTCCTTCTCCTCGCGCGGCTTCGCGATCGTGCTCAGAAGGGAGTCCGTGACGCCGGCCACGGCGGAGACGACGATCCAGTGCCGCCCGGCGTCGGCCTTGAGGACGTTCGCGATGCGGTCGTACATCTCCGCGCGGCTCACGCAGGCCCCGCCGAACTTGCTCACCTTCGCCTCGTCAACCAAAGTAGCCCCTCCGGTGGGCGAGCTCCGCGTTGAGCACGCTCCCTCCCGCGCCGCCGCGCAGGGTGTTGTGGGAGAGCACGAAGAACCGCAGGTTTCGGCCGGTGACTCGGATGCGGCCCACGGTGGCGGCCATGCCCCGCGCCCGCTCGGGCTCGCCCGCGTTCACGTCGAGCAAGGGCTGCGGGCGGTTGCGTTCCGCGCGGACGAGGATCGGCTCCTTCGGGGCCGTCGGCAGCTTGCACCGCTGCGGCTCGCCGCGGAAGGAGGACAGGACGCGGGCCACGTCCTCGGGGGCCACGTCCTCCTCCAGCGGGATCGAGACGGCCTCCAGGTGTCCCTCCCGCACCGCGACGCGGCCGCAGTTGGACCAGACCTCGAGGGGGCTCGGGACCACGCCGTCGGACCAGGCCCCGAGGATCTTCTTCGCCTCGCGCCGCATCTTCTCCTCCTCGTTCTCGATGAAGGGGACCACATTGCCCACGATGTCCAGGGAGGGCACGCCCGGATATCCGGCGCCGGAGAGGGCCTGGTACGTGGCCACGTGCACCTCGGAGAAGTCGAAGGCGTCGACGAGGGGCTTGAGGA
>JBBSVS010000015.1:0-2270 GCA_038046665.1 Thermoplasmatota archaeon | reverse complement strand
CGAGGCCATGTAGGAACTGCGATAGCCCCCCAGGACGGTGCGGACCCCGGCGGCGGCCGCGCGGTCGCAAACCTTTAAGCGTCCGAGGCCATCGAGGCGCCCGTTCCCATGGCCCGCTGGTCCTGGTCCGTGTTCCTGGGCTTCATCGTGCCCCTCCTCCTCCTGGTCGTCAACCTGGTCTGGGGCTACGGCGGAATCCTCGCCCTCATCTTGCTATTCATCTGGGTCGGAATGGCGGTCGTCCTCGTGCTGCCCGAAGAGACGGTCTAGCCCTCGCCCAGGGAGTCGCCCGAGACGCTGAGCTCGACCCACTCGTCGATGGACCGCACGTCCTCCAGGAGGACGGTCACCAACTCTCCAGACTCGTCCTCGATGATCAGGGAGTCGAGGAGGTCCCCCGCCTCGACGGTATCCTTCACCACGCCGATGAACTCGCCCTCGTTGTCCACCACGTTCAGTCCGAAGAAGATCTCCACGACGGGCCCCTTGAGCAACACCTTGTCCTCGATGCGCTCCACGTACCGGCGGCCGAGCTTCAGGAGGCCCGTGGACCCGTCCCCGATCACGAGGACGTTGTCCTGCTCCGCGGACACGTAGCCGAGCTCGATGCCGTTCGAGTCCACGACCGGGAGACCGATGAGGGAGCGACCCTTCCGACCCGCCAAGGTACGACCTCCCCGGGCATCGCCGAAAGCGGTCCCGGGCGGCCCGTCGATGCGGGCGGGCCTACTTGAAGCTTTTTCGGGATTGTCGGAACGCACCTCCGAGCCATATGGTTATCATACCCGATTACGAGGGCGCGGCCTTTATACCCGAACGTCGGCCATCGCGCGGACCGTTCCCGTGCACCCTCAGGCCGGGGAGTCCACCGCGGTCGTAAGCATGCTACGCTGCCCCCTCTGCGAGAGTGAGGTCCCGGACGGACGGACCTCGTGCGACGCGTGCGGTCAGCCCCTCGGCCGGCCTCTCGCCGGCCACAGCGCCCCCGAAGCGGTCCACAAGGCCCTCGACGCGGCCCGCAGGGACCTCGTCGCATCGGCCCGGGACCGGGCGGACACCTCCTTCGCGCGCCACCTGGTCGAGCGGGCGGAGCAGACGGAGGCCGCAGGCGATCTGGGTCGGGCCCTCGAGCTCGCGCGGGCGGCCCGCCGGGCGATCGACCTCGCCAAGCGGCGCCTGCGCGTGGCCGAAGCCCTCGCCTACGCGGACGGCGTCCTCAAGGCCGCCAAGGAGGCGGGGATCGAGACCCTCACGTTCCAACGGATGATCGAGCAGGCCCGGGTCCTCGCGGCCCAGGGCGATTCCATCGGAGCGGAGAAGCTCCTCCGCCGGCTCAGCGTTCGCACCCTGGACCAGCGGCGGGAGAGGCTCCTGCAGGCCGTCCTCGACAAGGCCCAGGCCCGCGTGGACTACGCGCGGGAGCGAGGCGGGACCGTGGCGGATGCGGAGGCCTTCCTGGCCGACGCCCGCGAGGCCCTCGCCCTCCGAGAATACTCCAAGATCCGCGGACTCTGCGCCAAGGCGGTGGAGAAGGCCGAAGCGGCGCGGAAGTACGCCCGCGCGGAGGCCACCCTGAACCGCGTGGTCGCGGAGGTGGACAACGCCCGCAAGGCGGGCGTCAACATCACCGAGTCGCGCAAGCTCCTCACCTCGAGCCGCGACGCCCTGCGCCACGGCGGCTACGTCGAGGTCCAGAACCTCGCGAACAAGGCCCGCGGCGGCCTGCGCGAGGCCCGCCGGTACGCGCTGGCGGAGAACGCCCTGCGGGAGTCCGAGCGGGAGGCGGCCCGCGAGAGGCGGAAGGGAGCGGACCTCGGCCGCGCCGACGCCCTCCTCGAGGAGGCGGAGAAGGCCCTCGCCGCGAAGGAGTACTCGAAGGTCCGCGTCTTCGCGAAGGACATCCACGACGCCACGCGGGAGGCGGCTCTCCTCAAGCACGTCCAGGACTCGATCGCCGCCCTCCAGCTCGACGGCCAGGACCTCCGGGCGATGGGCGTCGATGCCACCGAGTTCGAATCCATCCTGAACGAGCTCCTCCGTGCGGTCGACGCGAAGGACCTACCCGGCGCGCGTCGCCTCGTGGCCCATGCCCGCCATTCGGCCGAATCAGCCCGCGGGGTCCACTACCGCGCGGAACTCGAGCGCTCTCTTCGGATCATCCTGTCCAACGCCTCCCGGGGGCTCGACCCCGAGGTGGCCCGCCAGCTCCTGCGCCAGGCGGACGATGCGATCTCCCTCGGGCAGAGGGTGGATCTCCAAGGCCTCATCGA
>JBBSVS010000014.1:0-1787 GCA_038046665.1 Thermoplasmatota archaeon | reverse complement strand
CGATGCTGGCGTGCTCTCTGCGACCGAGATGCCTCGCTTCGTTGTGAAGACGGCCGAGACGCGATCGGACCTGCCACACGGGGCGAAGGGGGTGGGGGAGAGTCCCACGATCGGCGTCCCTCCGGCCCTCATGAGGGCAATCGAACGCCAGGCGGGAAAGCGGCTGACGCGGACGCCCCTGCGCCCCGAAGAACTCATCATGGGCAAGGCGGGGTGAGCCTGCAATGCGAATCAGGAGTTTAGAACACATGACCCTCACCGAGGCGGAACCATGCTGTTCCTGACCGAGGAAGAAGTCGGGCAGCTCCTGACGATGAAGGATGCGATCCGCGAGGTGGAAGCCGCACTGCGGGCGATGGGCGAGGGCAAGGTGGAGGTCCGACCGCGGCAGCGGGTGCGGATGCCCCACGCCCTCCTGCACATCATGCCCGCAGGATGGCCGGACCGCGGCTACTTCGGCTTCAAGTATTACTCTTCCACGCGCAAGCGGACGCGCTTCTGGTTCCACCTCTTCGATGCAGAGACGGGGGACCTCGTGGCGGTGATCCAGGCCGACCGCCTCGGGCAGCAGCGGACCGGTGCGGCGAGCGGCGTGGCCACGAAGTACCTCGCCCCCGAGGACGCGTCGATTGTCGGCATCATCGGGACCGGGTGGCAGGCGGAGAGCCAGCTCGAGGCCGTGTGCGCCGTTCGGGGTATCGAGACCGTCCGCTGCTTCGGCCGCGACCGCGCAGCCCGGGAGGCCTTCGCGAAGAAGATGGCGGCGGAGCTCGGCATCGACGTCCGCGCGGTGGACTCCGCGGAGGCGGCGGCGCGAGGCGCGGACATCGTTGTCACCGCCACGAACGCCTCACAGCCCGTGCTGCATGGGGAATGGCTCGAGCCAGGAGCCCACGTGAACGCAATCGGCTCGAACCGGCTGGAGGCACGCGAGGTCGATGACGAAGTTGTGAAGCGGAGCGCGTTCATCGCGGTGGACTTGATCGAGCAGGCGAAGATCGAGTGCGGGGACCTGGCCGCCCCCATCGCGCGGGGGCTCTTGCGCTGGGACCGGGTGCACGAACTCGGCGACGTCGTCGCAGGGAGGGTGAAGGGCCGTACGCATCCGGAGGACATCACCCTCTTCAAGTCCCACGGCATCGCCATCGAGGACGTGGCCGTGGCCGCTTTCGTCTACGGGCGGGCGCGGAAGGAAAGAATGGGTCAGGAGCTCTCCCTCTAGAGGCTCCGAAGGAGAGCGTCCTGCCGGACCGCTGCGGTCGATCGCGGCTTCCTTCTACGTCATGCCCCAGTAGCAGCACAGGAAGTCGTACCACACCTGGGACGCGAAGAGCGTCTTGAGGAAGTACTCCGAGTGCCAGTAGATGTTGTTCTCGAAGGATCCCGCGGAACCGGGGAAGAAGACGCCGATTCCGCCCGCCCCCTTCACGTCGAGGGCGTGGGTGTTGCCCACGTACAGCACGGTCTGCCCGAGTCCCGCGGTCACCGCGTCAAGGAGCGGGTCCAAGGCGGCGTTCGATCCGAGGCACCCTCTCAGGCCGGCCACAAAGGTCGGGAAGTCGACCAGGGCGTCCCAGCCGTACAGGGACCAGCCGAGCATGGCCTCCCCGCGGCCCGTGCCGACGCAGTCGCGGTACGCGGCCATGTCCGCCTCGAGACCGTCCGCCAAGGCGCCGATCGAAGTCACGAGGCTCGGGACGGCGGCCATCCGGATCACCGAAAGCTCCACCTGCCAACCGCCGCCCGAGTAGTAGGCGAGGTAGGAGTCCACGATCGCCTTCGCGAAG
>JBBSVS010000013.1:0-1656 GCA_038046665.1 Thermoplasmatota archaeon | reverse complement strand
TGTCCAAGGCGGCGTCTGCGTACTGGCCGATCGCGAAGCCCGAGCCCTTGAAGGACGTGCCGCTCGGATCCACCTGGACGAGATGGATGCCTAGCTCGTCGGCTCCGGCGAGGATCATCGATGCGCCGAGGGGCCGGACCGCATACATCGTCAGGGCGTGAAGGTATTCCGAGAGCGTCCGCGAGAGCGTGCCCACGTCGATGGCATTGTCGTACACGAGGCGGTGCTTTTGCGCGGCCACCCGGAGCTCGTCCACCAAGGTAGACACGTCCCCGATGTAGCCGCTGCCCGTGGCCCCGATGTGGTCGTCGATCACGTAGACCTTCTCCGCGGGCTCCAGAAGAGGTCGCGTGGGCTTGACCTGGCTCGAGAGGACGACGAAGTCCTTCGTCTTCAGGCCGATTGTCGTGGAACCGCGGGAGACGGCCTGGAGGGCGTAGTCCACCTGGACCAGGCGACCTTCGTTGTTGTAGAAGAAGGGCATGCGCCCCATCTCCGCCGCCATCTCAGTTCGCCTCCCCGTGGAAGCGCCCGTTGGGCACGACGAGCACGTCGATCCCGTTTCCGCTGCCCGGGTCGCGCTCCATTGCCGCCTTCACCGCCGCCTCGCCGAGCTTCTTCGCTTCCTCGAGGCTCAGCTCCTTGTGGTAGCCTTGCTCGAGGACGCCGTAGGCGATGGGCGAACCGCTGCCGGAGGACATGAAGTCCTCCGAGGTCACGGCCCCGCTCATGTCGCTCGTGTACACGTGCCCGCCCTCTCGGTCGACGCCCGCAACGACGAGCTCGACGTAGAAGGGACTGTAGCTCTTCATCCCGCTGTACACGATGTTCGCGATTAGCTTCGCGCTCTCCTTGACAGAAAGCGGGTACCCGCGACGCAGCGACAGGAGGCGGCGCTCCGCCTTCGCGAGGCTCACGAGGTACTCCGCATCCGACATCTGGCCGGCGATGGCCACGGCCGTCGCCTCATCGAGGGGGAAGAGCTTCTGGACCGTCTTGGATCCGACGAAGAACCCCTTCGAGGCGCGCTTGTCCGCCGCCAGGACTACGCCGTCCTTGCTCCGTATGCCCACCGTGGTGGTCATTGTCAAACCTCTGCGGAAGGTCATGGCGGCGGTGGAGTATGTTGACTCGAAGGCGGGATGCCCAGTCACAAAGAAGGACTCACGCGACCAGGGCGCCGTAGGGTCCACGGGAGACCTCGCCGGCGATCTGTCGGAACAGGAGATGGCCGAGGCGGGCCGCCTCGTCGAGCTTCGCATGGGAGGCCACGTGGGCCACGACCGCGAGCTGGCCCGCGCGGACGTGGGTCTCCAATTGTATGGACTCGTCCTCGAGGGTCCAGGAGAGCCGCAACTCCTCGGGGGATTCGGAGAAACCGTACCAGCGCAGCGGCCCCACCCATGTGCCCCGCAGCGAGGCGACGAGGGCCCGGAGATCTAGGTCCGCGGGGAGGTACGTCTGCAGAATCGTCACGCCGGGGCGGTCCGAGGTCCATTCTCCCGGGCTCAGAATGCTGATGGCCTTGCGCGTCACGCGATATCCGAGTTCCGTCTTCTGGACCAGGTCGTCCTCGGCGAGTCGGTGCAGGGCCCACGACAACTGCTCGGGATGGATGCCGAGCCTCCGCCGGATTCCTTGGAAGGCCACTTGGGC
>JBBSVS010000012.1:0-1113 GCA_038046665.1 Thermoplasmatota archaeon | reverse complement strand
TGCCCCGCGAGCCAGCCCCGAGCCTTTTCGCCCAGATCGCGAGCGGCCTGCGGACCACCCGCGGCAACCGCCAGATCGTCCTCGTGATCGTCTTCCAGGTGCTCGTCGGCCTGGTGACGTACGTCATGGGCTTCTTCCGCCCCGCCTTCATCGATGACGTCGTCCAGAAGAACTACGCCCTCATGGGATTCGTCTACGCGGGCTTCTTCATCGTGGCCGCGATCGCGGGGCGACTCGTGGACACCCTGTTGAAACGCTTCGGGGAATCGGGCATGCTCGCGCTGACCTTCCTCCTCGTCTTCCCGCCCTTCGCGGTCGTCTACGCGATCAGCGCGAACCTGTTCGCCGCCTCACTGGCCCTCGTCCTCGGCGTGCTCACCCAGGTCTCCTTCTACATCGTGTGGGGGATCGAGGGGCCCGTGATCACGACGATCCTGAACCGCCGCATCGGGTCGGGGGACCGGGCCACGGTCCTCGCGATCTCCTCCTTCTTCAGCACCCTCGTGATCGCCATCACCGAACCCGTCGTGGGCATCCTCGCGACGGACTACGATCTCGGCGTGGGCCTGGCGGTCCTTGCCTTTGCGACGTCGATCCCGACCGCCTACGTCCTCCTGGCGTACCGCCGGAGCGAGTCCGGCGCTCCCCAAGGCGCGGCTGCGGCCGCCGCCGTACGGGAGCGGTGACGGCCCTCGCGTCACGCGTCCGACCCACGACGCCCTCCCGCGACGCAAATCAGCGTCGATAACCATGGCGAAGCCTTTAGCCCCCGCGGACCCGAAGCGTTTCACAGCGGGACCCCGTATGGACCATCCCCCCCAATCGCGTCCGGCCCAGTGGCTACTCTTCCTGGCCGTCGCCGTCGTGGTGCTCTCCTCGGCCCACCCGGGCCCCGCCTTCCCGGTTCGCACGAACGCGAGCCCGCAGGTCCTGGTCCTCCAGCCCGGTCCGGTGAACGGCACGGACACCTTCCTCCTCAACGCGCAGCCCGCCTGGAACTTCGGGGACAACGCGAGCCTCGTGGTCGGCTATGATGCCACGAACGGCAGCGTGTCTCGCTCCCTCCTCTCCTTCAACCTGAGCTCGATCCCGGCGAATGCGACGATCCTGAAC
>JBBSVS010000011.1:0-1218 GCA_038046665.1 Thermoplasmatota archaeon | reverse complement strand
CGGTGCGGAGGTTCCAGGATTCCGACGAGGGGCACCATGGGCCCTGGATCGAGACCGCGCCCGCCCACACCGGCCTGACGGCCCTGGCCCTTCCCTGGAACGGCGGTCGAACCCACAAGGAGTCCATGCGACTCATCGCGAAGGCCGCCTCGGCGATCGTCCTCGTTCGCGACGTCGCGGAGGGCGTCGTCCGCGTCGACTCGAGAGGCGAACCTGTCTTCGAGTATCACCTCCACGCGCGGGACCGGAGAAACCTCGCCCGGGGCCTCATCGAGGCCGCGAGGATCCACCGGGCCGCCGGGGCCGTGCGGATCTCCACGCTCCACATGGAAGAGTGTTCCGCGGGCGACGGCCGGAACCCGATCTCTCAATCCGATTTCGACCAAATCGTCGAAAAGGTGCGGCGCCTCGGAATCCGCGAGAACGGCCTCGCCCTCTTCACGGCCCATCCCATGGGCTCCTGTCGCGCAGGCCTCGACCCCCGCACGTCCGGCGCGGACCCGAAGGGCGAGTGCCACGAGGTCCGCGGCCTGTGGATCGGGGACGGCAGCCTCCTGCCCACCGCCCCGGGCGTGAACCCTATGGTTTCCATCATGGGCCTCGCGGTGCGGACCGCGGGGATGATCCACGAACGGCTCACGTGCCCGACGTGATTTGAATCATCCATACGTAAGCCAGAGGCCGGCTGCCTGGGCCGCCCGCGGTCCCTGGAATCGCTCGTAGCTGAGCGCGGACACGTCGATGGACTTGGCCTCGCCTTCCGCGATCATCTCCGCGAGGACGAGTCCGACGGCGGGGCTGATCATTACGCCATAGCCGGACATTCCGTTCGCCAGGTACAGGCCCTCGGCCTCCCTCACGGGCCCGAGGACAGGCAGCTGGTCCGGCGTGAAAGTCACGATTCCGGACCAGGCGTTCGCGATGCTCGTCTCCGCGAGCTTCGGCACGCGGTGGATGCCTGCTTCTACGGCTTTCGTGCGGAAGTCCCAGTCGGTCTCGGGGTTCGCGAGGTCCTTCGCAGCCACGTCCTCCACGAGGCCAAGGACGAAGCCCCCGTCGAGCTCCTGTCGGAAGTAGAAGCGGCCCGTGACGTCGATGTACAGTGGGCGGTCCGGCGGGATCTCGGGATGGGGCGTGGTCACGAAGATCTGCCGCTGCCATAGCTGAAGAGGGAGTTCGAAGCCCAGAGGCCGGTTCAGCTCGTTGCACCACGGGCCT
>JBBSVS010000010.1:2541-3162 GCA_038046665.1 Thermoplasmatota archaeon | reverse complement strand
GACGCGGCCTACCGCTTCCAGCTCGAGCTGGAGAAGGGGGAGCGGACGATCGTGGGCGTGAACACCTATGTGGACGAGGAGAGCCACGTGCCCGAATACCGCGCGGACCCGGACTTGGAGAAGAAGACCGTCGCGCGGCTCCGGGACTTCCGCCGCTCGAGGGACGAGTGGCGCGCGAGCCGCGCGGTGAGGCAAGTGGGCAAGGCCGCGGCGGAGGGTCAGAACGTGATGCGTCCCATCCTCGACGCGATCAAGGCCCACGCGACGCTCGGGGAGATCAGCGACATGCTCCGGGAGGTCTTCGGCGCGCACCGCCCGAGGGACGAGGCATGATCGGACCCGTGCACCACGTAGGCATCGCCGTGAAGGACCTCGACGCCGCGCTCGCGCGGTACCGTGCGCTGGGGCTCCACGCGGGCACGCCGGAGGACGTGCCATCCGCGGGGGTGCGAGTGGCCTTCCTGGAAACGGGCGGCGCCCTCATCGAGCTCGTCACCCCGCTCCGCGGGGACAGCGCGGTGGGCCGCTTCCTGGAGAAACGGGGTGAGGGCCTGCACCACGTGGCGTTCGTGGTGAAGGACCTCGTGGCCGAGTTGGATCGCCTCGAGCAGCACCTTTTCC
>JBBSVS010000010.1:0-2531 GCA_038046665.1 Thermoplasmatota archaeon | reverse complement strand
TCGACCGCGTGCCGCGGCCCGGGGCCCGCGGGCGGACGGTCGCGTTCCTCCATCCTCGCTCGGCTCACGGGACGCTGATCGAGCTGGTCCAGGAGAGGCCGTGACGCCTCAGCGGAGTTAGGCTGACCTCCACCAAGAAGGTTTAAAACGAGCGTCCCAGGTCCGGCGGACATGAGCCCGGAAGGCGCCGCGGTCTCCCTCGGCGCGACCCTCGTGAGCTTGGCATTCTCCGCCCTCGTCTTCAACCAGTGGCTCTCCCGGCGCAAGTCCTACCAGCTTGCCTGGGCGGTCGGCCTGTTCATGTACGCCCTCGCCGCCTTCACCCAGTTCCTCGCGGAGTCCTCCACCTGGTCGCCGGACATCTACCGCGTGTACTACCTCGTCGCCGCGCCCCTCGTCG
Source organism: Thermoplasmatota archaeon (assembly GCA_038046665.1). Lineage (GTDB taxonomy): Archaea > Thermoplasmatota > Thermoplasmata > RBG-16-68-12 > RBG-16-68-12 > RBG-16-68-12. The sequence goes on along the minus strand of JBBSVS010000010.1, from coordinate 2,131 downwards.
CGGTGCTGGGCATCGGGTCCACGTTCCTCGTGAGCCGGCGCCTCGGCCTCGCATTCTCGGTCTACACGGCCGTGCTCCTGGTCGGCTTCGCGTGGGTCGTGGCCACGTCCCCCGTGGATGCGGTCGCCCTCGCCCAGGCGATCCCCGGCGGCAGCGGGTTCCCCCTGTCCGTGCGGATCTGGTCGCCGCTCTTCACGGTTCCCGGGAGCCTCGCGCTCATCGGGATCGCCGCCTACTCTTACTGGCGGACGCGCCTCGCCTTCAACGCGTGGATCGCGGTCGGCGCGGTCGTCGTCGCGGCGGGCGGTACCCTCGCCCGCGTCGGAGTGACGTGGCCATTGTACCTCGGCGAGTTCATCGGCATCGCCCTGATGTTCTGGGGGTTCCTCGCGAGCCAGGACCTCGCCAAGGCCCGCGCGACCGCGTCGGAGAAGGCCGCCTCCCTCTGACCCGCCAACCTTGAAATAGACAGGCGACGTGCGCGCCGCGATGAAGATCGGGGAGGTCGAGGGTCCGCACCGGAAGCTCGTGGGCCGCACCATCTGGCACTACGACGCGGTGGAGTCGACCAACGACTCGATGAAGGAGCTCCTCGGGCCCGATCTCCCGGAAGGCCTCGTCCTCTGGGCCGACCGCCAGTCCGCGGGAAAGGGTCGCCACGGCCGCGCGTGGGCGTCGCCGCCCGGCGGCCTGTACCTGTCGATCCTCCTTCGGCCCAAGGAGCCCCACGCCCAGATCATCGGCCTCCTGGCGGGCATGCCCGTCGTGAAGGCCCTCCGGCACTTCGGCGTGTTCGCCGGGGTGAAGTGGCCCAACGACGCGGTCTTCCAGAATCGGAAGATCGCGGGCATCCTCTCCGAGGGCGTCTACCGGGGAGACGCCTACCACGTGATCGTGGGCATCGGGGTCAACACGAACGTGGACGTGGAGCGTCTGCCCCCGGATGTGCAAGCCAAGGCCACGAGCCTCAAGCGCGAGGTCCGCCTGTTCGTGGCCAACGAGGAGTTTCTCGACTACCTGCTGGACCAGTTCGACGACCTGTACTCCCGGTACCGGAACACTCCGATCAACCTCATGCTCAAGGAGTACCGGGGCGCATGCACGACCGTGGGCAAGCGGGTCACCGTGGGGACGCCGAAGGGAAAGGTGACGGGCCGCGCGGTCGACATCTCCCTCCAGGGCGCCCTCGTCGTCGCGGATGACGAGGGGACGAAGCACGAGATCGTCGACGGGACCGTCGAGCACATCAAGTGAATCACACACGGCTTCGGCCCCGCGCTTCGCCGACTCCACAGGTTCACGAGCCACAACGCTTTTCCGTCCCCGGTCCCATCCGTGCGCCACAGCCGCGAACTCGGTGTGGAACGGATGGGCCAAGTTCGGCGTCGCCGTCGTCCAGTCCGTCGTGGTCTTGAGCGGGTTCCCGGTCCCCCTGGGTTCCCTCCTTTCCCTCGGCTCGCTCCTCACCGCCCTCACGGTCGTGCTTGGGATCCTGGTCGGCGTGGCGGGCGCGCTCGCGGGCTACACGGGCTCGCGGCTCTTCGTGTGGGCGGAGTCTCCCGCGATCGTCGAGTCCCCGAAGGGTTAATGACGCGCCTCCGCCTACGACCGCACCATGGCGGTGGATGAGCGCGTGGAGGAGCTCCGGCGGCGAAAGGCCCTCGCCCGCGAAGGGGGCGGGGCCGAGCGCGCGGAGCAGCAGCACCAGAAGGGCAAGCGGACCGCCCGCGAGCGGCTCGAGCTCCTCCTCGACCCGGGTTCCTTCGTCGAGACGGACGCCTTCGTGGAGCATCGCGCGACGGACTTCGGGATGGACAAGAAGCGCGTCGCCGGGGACGGCGTCGTCACGGGCCACGGGACCATCGACGGGCGGACCGTGTGCGTCTTCTCCCAGGACTTCACCGTGTTCGGCGGGAGCCTCGGGGAGATGCACGCGAACAAGATCGTGAAGATCATGGATCTGGCGATGAAGATCGGCGCGCCGGTCATCGGCCTGAACGACAGCGGGGGCGCGCGCATCCAGGAGGGCGTGATCAGCCTCGGGGCCTACGCGGAGATCTTCTTCCGGAACGTGCTCGCGTCCGGCGTGGTGCCCCAGATCAGCACGATTCTCGGGCCCTGCGCGGGCGGC
>JBBSVS010000009.1:0-5929 GCA_038046665.1 Thermoplasmatota archaeon | reverse complement strand
TGAGCCGCTTCGGGGTGCGCGGGTGGATTGTGAACAGGATGGTCAGGCCGGCCTCCTTCGCGGCCGCCTCGAAGGCCTCGAGGGCTTGCGCCAGCTTTGCTTTGTCGTCCACGTTTTCCGCACGGTGGAACGTGAGGAGCAGATAGCCTCGGGGCCGGAGGTCGAGCGTCTCCAGGATCCCGGATCGCTTCTCCGCGATCGCGATGTTCTGCATCAGCGCGTCGATCACGCTGTTGCCGACCACGTGCACGCCCGCGGTGACGTTCTCCCGTCGCAGGTTCTCCCTCGCGATCTCCGTCGGCGAGAGGAGCAGCGTGGACACCTGATCCGCGAGGATACGGTTGACCTCCTCGGGCATCGTCTTGTCGAAGGAACGGATACCGGCCTCCACGTGGGCCACGGGGCGGCCCTGCTTGTTGCCGAGCAAGGCGCCCGCCAAGGTCGTGTTCGTGTCCCCGTGGACGACCACGAGGTCCGCGTCCTGGGTCACCTCGGCCACCTGCCGCATCGTCGTGGCGACCTGGAGGTGCGGCGGCTGATCCTTGAGCTCGAACTGGCGATCCGGTCCCCGGAGCCCCATGTCCTTGAAGAAGATGCGGTCCATGAGCAGGTCGTAGTGCTGGCCCGAGTGCACGAGGACGTGCTCGTGGCCGAGCCCGTCGAGGGCCTTGACCACCGGGGCCATCTTGATGATCTCGGGACGGGTCCCGATGATCGTCACGATGCGGGCCATAGGAACGGACGAGGAATGCGGGAGGGTCGATAATAAAGGTCGCCTTCCGAGGGAGGAAGCCCGAAACCATCATAACCGCAAGGCCCGTTCGCGGCGCCGTTGCTCATCAGCGTCGTGACCACGGTCCGCAACGAGGCGCGGAACATCGCCGCCTTGTTGGACAGCCTCCTGGTCCAGGAACCGCCCTTCGAGATCATCGTCGTGGACGCGGGGAGCGAGGACCCCACGCGGGACGTGGTGCGCCAGTACGAGAAGCGCTACGACTTCGTCCATCTGTATATCCGCGGCGGCACGCGCGGCGCCGGGCGGAACTTCGGGATCTCCCTGGCCAAGGGCGAGGCCGTGGCCTTCATCGACGGGGACGCGATCGCGAACCCCTTCTGGCTCAAGGAGCTGCGCGAGGGCCTGACCTCCGCGGACGCGGTCGCAGGCCGCTCCATCCAAATCGGCTACCGACCGTTCGAGGAGCTGGAGCGCGTCGAGCTCATTGTCCAGGGCGTGGACGTGACCTATCCGTCGTCGAACCTGGCATACCGGAAGCGCGTGCTCCAGGAGATCGGGGGCTTCGACGAATGGTTCGTGACCGCGGAGGACATCGACCTGAACCTGCGCGCCGTGCAGGCGGGCCACAAGATCCTGTTCCGCACGGGCGCCATCATCTATCACCGCACCCGCGACTCCTACTTCGACTTCGTCAAGCAGGCCTTCTGGAACGGCGCCGGGCGCAAGCAGCTCACCCTCAAGCACGGCAGCCTGTGGAGCCGCTACCGGCCGCTGGAGATGGCGAGGCGGGAGGCGAACTTCTTGTCCTTCGTCCGCCTGACCGGGGCCCTCCTGGGCTACGTGGCCTACAAGTTCTTCGGGCGCACGCGTCCCTCCTGAGCCCGGGCCGCGAAACGCTTATGAGCGGAAGGCCACTTCGCGCGGCGTGGCCGAGGTCTCCGTCATCATCCCCACGATGAACGAGGAGGGGTCCATCGGCGCGGTGATCGACGAGGTCCGGGAGGCCCTCGTCGGGCGGGATGTGGAGATCCTCACGGTCGACACGAACTCGCGGGACCGCACGAACGAGATCGCGGCCGCGAAGGGTGCGCGGGTGGTGCCCGAGCCGCGGCGCGGCTACGGACGCGCCTACAAGACCGGCTTCGCCGCGGCCGCCGGCGAGTACATCCTCACCCTCGACGCGGACCTGACCTATCCCGCGAACCGCTTCCCCGACTTCCTGACGGCCCTCGAGGAGGAGCGCGCGGACTTCGTGGCGGCGGACCGCATCAGCCGCTTGTCGGAGGAAGCGATGACGGGCATGCACCGCTTGGGCAACCTGCTCCTCAACGTGGCCTTCCGGTTCCTGTACCGCTACCCGATCCGCGATTCCCAGTCCGGGATGTGGGCCTTCCGCCGCAGCCTCCTCCCGAGGCTCCGCGTGGTCCACGACGGGATGGGCTTCTCCGAGGAGCTCAAGGTGGAGGTCCTCCGCCAGGGGTTCCGATACCTCGAGATTCCCATCGAGTACCGCGCGCGGACCGGCGAGAAGAAGATCCGCAGCGTGCGCGACGCGGTGGACAACATGGTCTGGCTCTTCCGCAAGCGCTTCGGCTGGCTGCCCCGGGCCGCGTGATCAGGCGACGAGGTCCTCGTACATCCGCAGCCACTCCCGGAGCACGCGCTTCGCGTCGAAGCGCCCGGAGATGTAGCGGTTCAAGGCCTTGTGGAACCCCGGGTCCAGGTCCGAGCACAGGAGCTGCCACGATTCCCAGTGTTCCATGGATTTCCACGTCCACGCGCCCTCGATGTCCAGGAAATGGTCCGAGCCGTCCCTCCAGCCCACGCGGACCTTGCCGAACTCCACGGCGAGCTCGTACAGGATGCGGGCCAGGAGGACGGACTGCTCCTTGGGGATCGTGACCTCGTCGGCCTTGCGCAGCCGGCGGGGATGCTGCACGCGCAGGGCGGTGAGTCCCTCGGCCGCGGCGAGGGAGGCGTTCGTCTTGTCCATCGTCAGGAAGAAGACGCCCTTGCGGAACTCGATCCCGCGCAGGAAGGCCTTGAACTGGTCGCGGATCATCGAGTCCGCGTTCAGGATTGTCATGCCGTCCGGGGAGAGATGGAGCTGCTCCGGGTTCGTCGGGCCGACGACGAGGACGCTCATCCCCTGGAAGCTCTCCGTGCGCTTGAGGGTCGTGATCTCCTGGAGCGCGCGGTAGCCCATGCGGCCCGCGTGCGTCAGGTGGCCGGCCTTCTTCTGGTTCGCCGCGTTCTCCAGCTCCTTCATGACCACGCCCGGGATCACGAGGAGAATCCAGTTCACGCTCTCCTTGTACGGGCGTGCGTGGATGCGGTAGAATGCCTCCATGAGGTGCTCGCTCACGATGGCCACGGGGAGGAGATTCGTGTCCACGCCGAGCACGATGTCCTCGTACTCCGCGAGGCGGTGGGCGAGCGCGTGCAGGCCGTCCGGCTCGATCATCCCCGCGCGCAGGAGGGCGCTGTTGATCCAGTCCAGGTACTCCGGGTTGTCGCTGAGGACGCGGAGGCGGAAGGCCGTCGGAGAGCCGTGGACCTCCACGAGGGGCGCGTCCTCCTTCTCGCCACCGCCGAAGCCGAGGGACCGGATCGTGAGGGGCTCCGCGCGGCCCTTGATCGCGGCGAGGGCGAGCTGGAGCACCGGGAACTCGAGGATCTCGCCCTTCTCCACGAGGTCGCGGACCGTCATCCTACTCCGTCTCCTTGCCCAGCAGGCGGTCCACCATCCACGTCACGTTGAACCGCCGGATGTCCTCGTATCCCTGGCCGATGCTGACGAAGATCACGGGCTTGCCGATCGTCTTCGCGATGGACAGGGCGGCCCCGCCCTTCGCGTCCGCGTCGATCTTCGTTAGGACGATCCCGTCCAGGCCGACGGCCTCGTTGAACTGCTTCGCCTGCTCGATCGCGTCGTTCCCCGCCAGGGCATCACCGATGTAGAAGACGAGGTCCGGGTTCGCGACGCGCTTGATCTTCTTCATCTGGTCCATCAGGTTCTGGTTCGTCTGCATGCGGCCCGCGGTGTCAATCAGGACGACGTCCCGTCCGCGCGCCCGCGCGTGCTCGATCGCGTCGAAGGCCACCGCGGCCGGGTCGGCCCCGGCCTTGTGTTTGATGAGCTTGAAGCCGACGGCCTCGGCGTGCTTCTCGAGCTGCTCGATCGCCCCCGCGCGGAAGGTGTCCGCCGCGGCGACCACCGCGGTGTAGCCCTTCTTCTGGATGTGGAAGGCCAGCTTGGCGATCGTCGTCGTCTTGCCCGTGCCGTTCACCCCGACGAACAGGATGACCACGGGCTTGGGCTTCGTCTTCAGGATCTCGAAGAGGTCGATCGTGGGGACCGTCATCGCCTTGGTAATCGCGTCGCGCAGCGCGGCCTCCACGCCCTGCTCGAGGGTGACGTCGCGGGACACGCGCTTGCCCTGGAGGTCCTCCGCCAGCGCGTCCACGATCTCCTTGGTCACGGGGAAGGCCACGTCGGATTCGAGGAGCGCGATCTCCAGGTCGTAGAGGATCTCCTCGAGCTTGTCCTCCTTGATCTTGCGGCCGGATTCGCCGATGACCTCCGGGCCGGAGCCCGCGGTGACCTCGGCCTCGGCCTTCTGCCGCCAGCCTGCGAGCTTCTCACGGAGGGACTTGAACATCTACGTCGTCTCGTTGGGTCCGGGCTGTCCCTGGATCTGGTCGTACATGCCCTGCACGAGCGCCCCCTGGGCCTCGGCCCTTTGCTGCAGTTCCGAGAGGCGCTGTCCGATCGCGTTCGCGGCCTCGGAGATCTGTTTGATCCTCGCGTCCAGGCGCTCGAGCTGCTTCGGGATCTCGTCGTGCACAACCAGGTCCGAGCCGATGCCCACGAAGGCCTTGTCCGCGTCCTTGACCTCCGCCTTCAGGAAGGAGTTCGCGCCCACGGGCACGAGGACCTCCGCGCCCTTGCCCGCCTGCTGATACCGGGAGAGGGTCTCCCGCGCGCGCATGTGCTCCTCGAGGGACACGCGGACGATCTCCTGCTGCTGCGCGAGTCCCTCGAGCTGTTCGCGGTACTGGTCCAGGACCGCGAGGCCTCGACGGAGGTCCGATTCGGACGTGCTCACGCCTTCCCCTCCACGGCGTACTTGACCGCGTGGTCCCGCAGCTCGGCGGGCGGCACCTCCTCGACGCGCGCGATCTCGATGTATTTCCGGGCGACGCCGTGCTGGCTGCCCAGGACGGACAGGATGCGTTCCCGCGCGGCGGCCTCGTCCGCGGCGGCGACCTCCTTGGAATACGCCTGCCAGTCCCGCCCCATGCGGAATCGGCCGTGGATGCGGTACGCTTTCATGGAAACCGGTTGGCAACGTCCCCGGCTACTTAAAAACTTGCCTCGGAGGCGCAGTCAGCGGGCCTCGACGAGGGCGCCCTTGAAGTGCTTCACGAGGTCCTCGGCGATGCGCTTCGTGATGCCCTTGACCGCGAGGAGCTGCTCCGCGGTCGCGTGGTGGAAATCCTCCGCGGTCTTGAAGCCCGCGTCGACGAGGGCCTTGGCCCGCGCGGGGCCGATGCCCTTGACCTTGTACAGCTCTCGCAGGACGTCCGCGTGGACGGAGCGGGACTCCTCGAGCTCGCGGATCTTCCGCGGGATCTCCTCGTCCCCGGGATTGAGCTTCAGGGCCTCCGCGTACGCCCGCAGGGCGTCGTCGTCCCGACCCACGCGCACGAAGACGTCCGCCTGGGCGGCCCACGCCTCCTCGTCCGCCGGGGCGAGGGTCACGAGCTTGTCGTACGTCTCCAGGGCCGCGTCGAAGTCGCCGCGCTCCACGAGGAGGTTGCCGCGGTTGAGCAGGGCGGCCGCGTTGTTCGGCTGGATGTTCAGGACGAGGTCGAGGCAGTTCAGGGCCTCCTGCAGCTTGCCGCTGCGGCGGTAGGCCACGGCCTTGCCGATCAGCGCGTTCACGTTGCTCGGCTCGACCTCGAGGATGTCGTCGAAGAGGTTCAGGGCCTGGGCGTAGTTGCCGCTCGCCGATGCGATGAGGGCGCGGCTCAGGAGGCCGGGCACGTCGACGCGGACCTCCTCGATCTTCTGCTTCACGTTCCCGTTGGAGGGGTCGAGGGCCTGGGCGGCCTCGTAGGCCGCGAGGGCCTCCGGGCGGCGGCCGAGGCTCGAGAGGACGTCGCCCTTGAGCTCGAGGACCGCGGGAT
>JBBSVS010000008.1:0-4539 GCA_038046665.1 Thermoplasmatota archaeon | reverse complement strand
AATATGTGGTCACCAGACGACCAAGACATTCGTATCATCAGGGCGCTGGCTTCCCCCAGCTCAGTCCAGTGGGAACTCTGGACTTCCTTTGCCAACGTGGCCAAGCGGCTCGCCATCGACGAAGAGACGGTCAGAAACCGGCTGAGGCGCATGAACGAGGTGGGGTTCCTGCAGGGATGGCAGCTCATGCTCAATCCTAGTATGCTTGGCCGGGAAGCCGCAATGGTGGAACTGGGGGTCAGCGACCCGGAATCGAAGCCCAACGCGATTTCACGACTCAGACTCCTGGAGGGCGTGACGCTCATCCATGACTTCTACGGCAGCAAGCTCGCCGTCCAAACTTTGTACGAGAACGCGGGGACGCTGGAGAGACAGATTCAGCTGATTGCCTCCCTTTGCGGTTGGCCAACCCCGGTTTGGTGGAAGCTCGGCTTCCCTCCCTGCGAGCTGACCCCCACCAGGACGGACTGGCGGATCATCCAGGCGCTGCGAAAGAATGCGAGAGGGAGGCTGTCGGACGTCTCCCGCAGCCTGCGAATCTCGACTCGGACGGTCAAGAGGCACGTGAAACACCTGGTCGAAGGGAATGCGTTCTACCTCGATCCCGTCCTGGACTTGGGGAAGGTCGGCGGCGTGAGATGCCGACTCTGGGTCGTCTGCGAAGCGAGCAAGAAGGAAACCGTCGACCAGATGATTCTGTCCGGACTCCAGAGGATCATCTCGACCCACACCGCACCGCAGGAGTGCTCCCTGTTCGTCGTCCACTGCGCCAATGCATCGGAGGTCCAGGAGATCTCGCAATGGATGGGGAAGCTGGATGGTGTCAAGGAAGTCCGATCGAACATCGACGTGGAACATATCCACGTTCAGGAATGGCTTGACGGGGAGATCGAGAGACGGTTATCCATGCTAGTCTCCCAGCCTGAACAGCCCTTCAACCGTGAGAAGAGTGGACCGACCTTGACAGAGAGTCTCGGGAAACTCGCTGACCCCGCCCGGACTGCCTGCTGAAGCGGACCGGGTCCTGTCGAAGGGTCTGGAGTGCCTCGGATCCAGGAGGCGACGTGCAGGCAATCAGGTTTCCTCGCAGGCTGAGACGAATCACGGCCGGGCGCGACCAACGCTATGCCGGCGGTCCCTGATTCTCCGAACACCTTGGGGCGACGGGCGGGGCGCAGTATCGTCGTTCGGCAATGGGAATGGGGCCGACTTCTTCATCGAAAAGGTCCCGCCGGATGCCGGCGGCTCGGGTCAGGAAGACAGACCGACGAACGACCGAACGCCTTCCACCACGGCGGCATCGTCGAGGGCGGCGGCGAGTTCAGCTAGGGTCGCGAAGGGTCGGCGCCGCACGATGCGCGCCGCGCGCTTGGCCCCGACGCCCGGCAGGGCTTCAAGGGCCTTCAACGAGGCGCGATTCACATCAAGGGGGAACTCTACGGCGGTCACGGACCGCTGGCCGTGGCTCGTGATCTTCACGTCCACGAACCGATTGACATCGAGATCATAAGGCAAGCCGACGAGGATTGGATAGGTTCCGATCTGGCGCCCGTACGTCACGTGGCCGTGCCGAATCTCGAGATACACGTCTCGCAGAACTGTTCCTTCGGGTAGGATGCGGCGGAGGATCTCATGGTCGATACCTGCGCGCACGGACTCTTTGAAACGTCGGAACTCGGAATGCAGCCCCGTGGGCTCGAACTCCTGCCGTACGGGACGAACCTGGCGGATGTTAATCCGCCGAACCCAGAGGTCCTCTTCGAGGAGATGCTTCAGAAAGGCGAGATTCAGATCGAAGGTCTTCTTCGTTTCGCCCGTCAAACCTGTGACGAAGTTGAGACCGGGCAGGAGCTGCGGCAGGCCGTTCTCCCCACGCTCCCGGCCCACGGCGTTGACCATGCGGATGGCCTCGAGGCATCCGTCCGCGTCGATGTTGAGGTTGTTCGCCTGCGTGACCGCGGGGTCCGCGGACTCGAGGCCGAAAGAGAGTAGGTTGCCCGGGGACGTGTACCGGACCAGAAGCCTAAGGCCTTCCATCGCTTCGTTGGGGTGCGCAATCATCATCGCGGGGTCGCCGTTGTCCGTGTGGAGAACCCTCAGGTTCGGCGCGGCGGCATGGATGCCTTCCAGGAGCTGTCGCAGCACCGGGACGTTGATCTGCGGGGTCGGTGAGGCCCCGAGGCCGATCGCCTGGTAGCTGAAGAAATCCGCCTGGCCGCCGAGGCGGAAGTTGACCGCGCCCAGCTCCGCGAGCCGGCGCACCTCCGCGAGGACGCCCTCCACGGGCCGGAACTTCGTGATACCGTACTGGGGCTCGATGCAGAAGCTGCAGCCGCCGTTCACATAGCGCACGCAGCCCTTCGAGGTATCGAGCTCGACGACGAGCGGGTCGGGAAAGTCCGGATGGTGCGTGATGACGTCGGCGCCGAGGAGCCCCCACCGGTCCCACTCCTCCATGGTCCGGTCGCGGTTCGTCCAGTCGCCCTCGGTCAGGTGGTCGTAGACCGCGGTGTCCAGATCCCGCACCGCGACGTGGTCGAACGGAGCCGTGAGGGCTTCGTCGAAGAACCGGAATCGGGCGAGAGGCCCGCCGAAGACCCGCGGACCCTCGAAGGCGTTCGCGTGGCGCAGGACCTCCTTCTCGCTGATGGGCAGGCTGCGGAGATACTTGCCCGGCACGATCGGTCCCGAGATGACCGCTAGGAGGTCGCCCCTCAGGGGGCGGCCCGAGCGGACCTGGTCAATCGTGACGTACTCCCACGCGTGGCCCGCATCCTGCACCGCGCCTGCGAGGTACCGCGGGTACGGGGAAATGTAGGGCGGCACGCCGAAGTTGGACGGCTCGTCCACGTAGCCATCCAGGATCACGACCTTCATGGGCCGGAATCCATGCCGCCCTGGCGATAAAAGGGCTTCGCCCGATCAGACGTACTCGCCGCTGGGCGCCCCGCACAATCGGCAGTCCTTCAGTCCTTGCTTCCCCAGCGACTGATCACGAGAATCAAGACGATCATCACAAGGGTCAGGATGACGGCCGTCACGACGAAAACGGCCCAACCCGGCCAGTCCTTCGGCGCAGTAGTGCTAACCCCCGCCGCCGCAAGGCCACCCTGAACCACTTGGTTCCACAAAAGCGCGATCACGAAGCCGAAGGCGGCCGCCAGCGACGTCGAAATCGTCTTGCGCACTTCCGCTACCGAGAGCCTCTTCTCCTCTGCCTTTGCAGCAGCCATACCAAACCCTCAGGTCCTGAATCGTTGGGTTGAGGGATGTCCCTTTCGCCCCGTGCGACGAGGGTCGTAGGCACTAGCGGCGCGGGCCGCCCTTCTCCTTCGAGACCACACGGACGCTCTCGATCCGCGTGGCCGGATACTGGCCCCGCGCGTCCTTCTCGAGCGCCTTGACCATGTCCCACACCGTGAGCAGGGCCACGGCCACGCCGTAGAGGGCCTCCATCTCCACGCCGGTCTTGTACGTGGCCTCGACCGTCGTCGTCACGACGACGCGGTCCGCCTTCACGTCGAACGCGACGCTCGCGGACGTGAGGGGAATGGGATGGCAGTGGGGCAGGGCCTGCCAGGTAGACTTGATTGCCTGGAGCCCGGCGACCTCCGCCGCGGCAAGGGGATCGCCCTTCTCCACCCGGCCCGCGCGGATCGCCCGCACCGTCGCGGGCCTCAGGCGGATCTCCCCGCGGGCCACGGCGCGGCGCTTCACGTCGGGCTTCGCGCCGATGTCCACCATCTTGGCCATCGTCCCCGCAAGCGGCGCGTCGCTATTTCACGGTTCCCGCATTGTCAACGCGCAGGCGCGTGTCGGACGCGTCCGACGACCGCGTCCCATCGCGCGCGCGAGGGATTGTCAAGTCGACCGCGTCGGACGCGGGAACGCTTAACTAGCGTGCGAGCGGGTGGGGTGAGCTTGTGCGGACGAGATGCGCGCGCACGAAGGGATGGGAAGGGAGTCCGCTCCGCGGCCTCCCTGGAACACGGATCCTTCTTCGCGCCATCGCCGCGTTGCCCGGCCGGCTGAGCGGTCCGCGCACGGCTCCGGGACCGGGCGAGACGACGTGAGGCGAAGCACATGAGAAGCATGAGAAGAATCGTGGGCGTGAGCCTGGCTGTCGCCCTCGTGGCGGCGCTCGCGGTCTACGTGCTCATTCCCAAGACGGGGCCGAACACGGCCAACGTCGTGACGAATGAGCCGCAGAGCCCAACGAACGGCGGGACAGGCACCACGGGCGGCGGAGACACGCAGACGGGAGGCGGCGGGACCGCCCCGACGCCCCACGTGAAGCCGCCGAAGCTCCATGGCCAGAACAGCCATGGGCCGAAGCATGTGGTCTGCTTGCCTGAGAAGAACCACGAAGGCAATGGAGTCTCGCAGTACCAGGGAGCGAACTGGTACCGCGGCACGTGCGCGAGCGACGCGGGCGTGAACCCCCACGGGCACGCGTACGGCCATGCCGCGAACGGCGTGAACGCGGCGATCGAAGCCAAGCTCCACCGCATTGCGAACGGCCTCTGAACTCCCTTCCCC
>JBBSVS010000007.1:0-2433 GCA_038046665.1 Thermoplasmatota archaeon | reverse complement strand
ACATCGGCCAATCCGTTCTCTTCGTTCCTGAACGCCACCTTGGCGAACTCCGAGGGTTTCTCTCCAAGAACGGGACAGACCACGAAGTCATTCCTGCGATACTAGGTTAAGTCTTCCGAGACTCTTCTCGGAACGACGCAAGACCCGTCATAGCCGCCTATCGATGGCCGTCCTTCTCTTTCCGAGATTCTTCTCGGAAACGAGTCACGGCACGAAGTCCTCGTCGGGCTTCGCCCTCGCCATGGCCTTCTTCGCGTACTCCAGCGCGCGGTCCACGGCCTCGCGCGGCGTGGCGACGGGGACGAAGAGCTCCTTGTCCACCCCGACCTTGTCGAGGGGCCAGCTGCGCAGGGCATACACGGTCTTTTTGAGGTCGAAGGCGTGGGCCATCTCGCTCAGGGTGCCGTAGGACCCGTTGATCGCGATCAGCGCGTCCGCGGTGCGGACGATGATCAGGTTGCGGGCCGTGCTCATCGCCGTGGCCACGGGGATGTCGATGTAGTCGTTGGCGTCGGCCTTGTTCCCGGTGGGGAGGATGCCGAGGGTGAGCCCGCCGCCCCGTTTCGCGCCCTTCGCCGCGGCGGACATGACGCCGTTCAAGCCGCCGCAGACGAGGATCGCGTCCGCTCGGGCGATGAGGTAGCCGACCTCCTCGGCGAGGCGGAGCCCTTCCTCGGAGGCGGTCGCGCCGCCACCGATGACTCCGAGGATGACTTTTCTCGTCATGGGGAATCCTTCCCCAGGGTCCCCCTTCGATAAAAGGCTTTTCCGCATCGTTCTTATTTCCGAGAATGACCCGCCTTCAGGAGGGTGGCGAGCTCGCCCAGGGACCGGATGGAGGGGCACGGACCGGGCGGCCGTCCCTCCCGGCACAGGAGGACCGCATGCAGCCCGGCGCCGCGGGCCCCGAGGTAGTCGGCCTCATAGCTGTCCCCCACGTGGAGGGCCTGCTCGGGCGGGATCCCCGCTCGGGCGACCGCGGCCCGGAAGATCTTCGGGTGGGGCTTCTCCGCGCCGATGTCCGAGGAGAACGTGACCGTGACCAGGTCAGTGGCGACCCCCGCACGGCGGAGCGTCTCCGGGAGCGTGGGGGACGCGTTCGAGATCACACCGAGGCGGTATCCCGCGGCCCTCAGGTCCTTGAGAATTTCCACCGCTTCCGGATAGGCCTTCCACGTGACCGGCGTGCTGAACTGATGGTGGATCTCGTTGAGCATCGCGTCGTCCGACTCGAAGCCCAAGTGTTCGATCACCCGCGCGTTCACGGAGCGGTAGTACTCGGCCACGCGCTCCTGCGTCAGCGGCCGGATCAGGCTCACGACCGTCTCCGGGGTGTGCAGGAGGCGCGAGACCGAATCGCGGTCCACGGAATGCCCGCGCCTGGCCAGGGCCCGCCGAAAGATGTCCGCCGCGGAGGGCTCCGGGAACAGGAGGGTCCCGCCCACATCCAGGAAGACATGGCTCACGTCCGATGGGAGGACGTCAGCGCGGCGCGAGCCGGGCCTCGATCCCATAATGGTACGGTCCTGCCTCGAACGTCCGCGTGGGGGCGAAGCCCGCCTCCCTCAGGAACGCCGCCACCTCGGCCTCGTCGAGGCGATGCTCCTTCGGCGGCCCCTCCTCCTGGTCGATCTTCTTCCAGTCCACGACTCCGAGCCGGCCCTTCGGCCTGAGGATCCGGCGGCATTCCAGGAGCGTGCCCGCGCCCGCGAGCTCGTGGAGGACGCAGGCGAGGAAGGCGAAGTCCACGCTCGCGTCGGCCAGGGGGATGCGGTCTTCCGTGGAGAGATACGTCTCCACGTTCGCGACCTCCTCCGTCTCCAGCTTGGCATGCAGGTCCTCGAGCATCTCCGAGGAGAGGTCGATCGCGAACACGCGCCCCTTCGGTCCCACGCGCTTCGCCGCGGGCAGCGTGAAGAAGCCCACGCCCGTGCCGACGTCGGCCATCCGCGTCCCCGTCCCGACCTGGAACGCCTCGAGGATCGCGTCCGGGTCCAGGTAGGCCCTGCGCTCCTCGGAGTCCAGGCGTCTGCGTGACGCGGGATCGAACTTGTGCCCGCCGTGCCGCCCTGGCCCGCGATGCCCCCCGTGTCCCGGATGGGCCACGTTCCCGCCATCGTCTGCAGGGCGAAAAGCCTTGCCCTCCCCCTTTTATCCCGCGTCCGCGTTGCCCGCCGAGGGCAGGGTGAGACGTTGGCGAGGGATCCGACGAAGGACTACTTCGCGGGGAACGACCGGGACCGGGCGGCCTTCGAGGCGGGGATCAAGCTCGGCTCCATCTACCATCAGTTCATCGGCGCGCCGCTCACGCGGGAGACCGCGCGGGACCTCGAGCGGGCGATCGAGGCCGGGACCCGCGTCCAGCCCCTCGTGGAGGACGTGCGGGTGCGCATCGACCGCACGCGTCTGCACGGACGCGGGCCCTACAAGTAC
>JBBSVS010000006.1:13415-15195 GCA_038046665.1 Thermoplasmatota archaeon | reverse complement strand
TCCTCGCGGTCGCCCTCCTCGCGCCCATCGCCATCGAGGCGAGGAACTCCCGTCCTGCGTCGAAGGCCGCGGAGCTCCTGTCGGACCGCGAGGGCCCGCCATGACACGAAAGGCATAAGACCGCGACGGGACTTCGCGGCGCGATGGTGGGAGGCATGGAATTCCTCAAGGGCGTCCACGTCATCGACACGTATGCGACGACCGCGCTGATCTTGGACAACCGCCTCATCCTCGTGGACACGAGCGTCGAGGGCGATGCGAAGACGGTCCTGAAGTACATGGACAAGATCAAGGTGAGGCCCAAGGACCTCGCGACGATCTTCATCACCCACGTGCATCCCGACCATGTGAGCGGCCTCGCGGCGATCAAGAAGGACTCGCCCGCCAAGGTCGTCTCGTCGACGATCGAGGCGGAGTACATCTCGAAGAAGCGCGTCTACGACGGACCCCCAGGGGCCCAGTCTCAGAAGCAGCCGGGCACCCCCGTGGACGTCGCCCTGGGCGACGGCCAGGTCCACGACGGCCTGCGTGCGATCTACACGCCGGGGCACACCCGAGGGAGCATCTCCCTCCTCGACGAGAGCCGTAGCCTCCTGTTCGTCGGCGACGCCGCGAACAACGAGCACGGCCTCGGGCCCATGGACGACCGATACAACGTGGACCCGCGGCAGCACCGCGAGTCCATCAGGAAGCTCGCGACCTTCCACTTCGAGAACGCGGTCTTCGGCCACGGCGCGCCCATCAAGGGCGGCGCCTCAAAGCAGTTTCAGGATCTGGCAGGAAAGCTCTGAGACGCGAGCCTACTTTCCCCAGAACTCCTTAGGCGTGACGGCGACCTCGTAGCGCAGCGGCGTTACGGGAAGCTTCTCCTTGGCCACCTTCTGGAGGAACACGCGGCCGCTGCGGTTCAGGTCCTCGTACTCTTTCGCCCACATGAGGTACATGAGGGCCGCGTCCTGCGGGTAGTACGGACCGTCCACCTTCCCGCCCACCGCCTTCGCTGTCTCCTCCATGAGTTCGTTCACCCGCGCGAGCTGCTTGTCGTCGCCGTCGAAATCCGCCTTCCAGATTACCAGCACCATGGTGTGTTCCTCACGAGGAGGGAACGCACGAGGATGGCCTAACGTTTTCCCCGGAGGGCATGCGAAAAGGCTCGACCATGGCGGCCGCGGATGCCCTTTAGGGACTCGCGAGGGCCGATCTTGGTTCCCCCGATGAGTCTGATGCTTCAAGCGGTGACGCGGTACACGATCTTCCCGAACTGGGTCCCCTGCTCGAGGCCCTCATGCCCCGCGCGGACGTTCTCGAGGGTGAGGGGCACTACGCGGTCGATCGCAGGCCTCACCTTCCCGGAGAAGACGAGGCGACTCACGGCCGCGAACTCCTTGCGGCCTCCCATCGTGGACCCCAGGATCTCGAGCTGCGGCCAGTACACGTCGCCGATCGGCACGGGGAATTCCCCTCCGGTCGTGGCCCCCGAGGTGACCACACGCCCGCCCTTGCGAAGGGCACGGGGCGAGGTCGCGAAGGTGACCCGGAGCCGCACTTCGCCGGGACCGGGCTCGGGGAGCGGCAGATCCCCCTCCTCGAGGACGTCGAGGCCGCCGTGAGAACGGAAGAAGACCGCGCGCATGTTCTCGTGCGGGGAATGCGCCGCGGCCTATTCACGTTGTCCGTCGGCGAGCGGTCCGCCAGCGTGCGACGACGTCCTGATGGCCGCGGGCGTAGGCCTCGTCGGGCACGCGCCGCGGGTCCTGCCAGGCGAGCTCCGCGTACCAGG
>JBBSVS010000006.1:9514-13315 GCA_038046665.1 Thermoplasmatota archaeon | reverse complement strand
TAGGCCTCGTCGGGCACGCGCCGCGGGTCCTGCCAGGCGAGCTCCGCGTACCAGGGAGGAACCTTCAACGTCCACCCTTTGGGAGGGGCCGCGTCCACGAAGAACCAGACGTCGTAATGGAGCCGGCCCGGGGCCCACGAGGGATGGTACAGGTCGACCTCGACCCGGGGTTCGGAGTACGTCATCCCGCGGATCCCGAGAATGACTTCGCCCACGTGCCGCGCGGCGTCCCGCGGGTCCTCGCCGAACTTGACCTGACGCGCGGGAATCGTCCATCCCTTGCTGTGCGTCTGCCTGCGCGTGGCGTCAAGGCCCGCGAGCTCCTCCCATTTCGGGGTGTCGCCATACTTGCCGAGGAGGATCTTCGGCCCGCGGCGCACGAAGAGAAACGTGCTCAGGCACATGCCACCCGGAGGCGGCCGCCAGAACCCCAGGGGCGGTCCGCGCTCGTTCAGCCAGAGGAAGGGGCCTTCGCCAGGCATGGACCTCCGAAGGCGGACAGGCTCAAGAAGGCGTCGCTCAGGAGCGGCCGAGCTTCTGGAGGCCCATGAAGCGGATCGTCGCGAAGTCCATGGCCCCCTTGGGGACCAGCTGGACGATGCCCGCGAGGAGAGCTTCCCGCGCGCGCACGCGATAGCGGGAGCGCGGCCGGGCCGCGCGGATCGCCTTGAGAATCGTGCGGGCCGCTTGCTGGGGCGTGGCCGCGCCCAGGGTGCTGAAGTCGTCCAAGTAGTCCTGGTACACGGCCCGGTACGGGCTCCTGGCCTCGAGGATCTCCCTGCTCGCGGCGACCGCGGTGCGGTTGAACTCCGTGGCCACGGGGCCGGGCTCCACCAGGGAGACGCGCACTCCGAAAGGCTTCGCCTCGGCCCGCAGGGAGTCGCTGAAGGCCTCGCGGGCGAACTTGGACGCGCAGTACGCGCCCATCAACGGCACGCTAACCCGACCCGCCATCGAGCTCACGTTCACGATGCGCCCGTACCGCTGGGCTCGCATCGTCGGGAGGACCGCGCGGGACAGCTGCACAGGCGCGAAGACGTTGACCTGGAACTGGCGCCGCACCGCCTCCGCGCGCAGATCCTCGACGGCGCCCAGGAGGGCGTAGCCCGCGTTGTTCACGAGGACGTCCATGCGACCCGCGCGTCCGAGGACTTCCTGGACCAAGGTCGACGCAGCGTCCTCCTCAAGGAAATCCTTCCGCAGGATCTCGAGAGAGAGTCCGGCCGCATCGGTTCGGAGAGAAGCCTCCGCCTCGGGCGTGCGCACGGTCGCGAAGACACGGTACCCGGAGCGAGCGAGCAGAAAGGCGGTCGCGCGGCCGATGCCCGTGGAGCAGCCGGTGACCAGAGCCACCGGACCCGGGGAGGCGGACATGGGACGAACCAGGCGGCACCCACTCAAAAGGATTCGCCCGGAAGACCAACTAGTATCGCGCCTTGACAATGAAGAGGAGAGGTTTAAGAGGGACGGCTTTCCATATGCGCGACCGGAATCCTCGGAGTTCGTCTGGAGGAACCCGTCGTTGCAGCGAACCGTCTCCATGCGACCCTCCCTCTGCGTGGGGGTTACCCTGGCCCTCATCGTGGCGCTCGCCCTCTCCATCCTGATCCCCACGGCCGCGATCGCGAAGGCCGGCCCGCCCACGGTGACCACAGGCTTCCAGGTCCATTCCGAATTCACCCCGAACGACTCATTCTTCTCTCTGCAGTGGGGCCTCACGCGGAGCCGAGGGATCGATGCGACGCGGGCGTGGGACGCCACCCTCGGCAACCGTAACGTGGTCGTGGCGGTCGTCGACACGGGCGTATGGTGGACGGACAGCGACATCCAGGCGAACATGTGGTCGAACACGGATGGCTCCCACGGCTGGGATTGGATCAACAACGACAACAACCCGATGGACCTCGATTCCACGGGGAAGTACCACGGGACCGGCGTGGCCGGCGTGATCGCCGCAGTCACGAACAACAACACGAACATCGCCGGGATCGCCCAGGCGAGCCTCATGGCCCTCCGGGCCCTCGGGCCGAACGGGGAGGGCTCCTCCTACAACACGTCCCTCGCGATCCGGTGGGCCGCGGACCACGGCGCGCGGATCATCAACCTGTCCCTTGGAACGAACAACACATTTGCGGGGGTCCCCACAGACATCTCCCTGGCGGTCAACTATGCCTGGAGCAAGGGCGCGCTGATCGTGGCCGCGGCAGGGAACTCCGGCACGGCGAGCCTCGACTACCCGGCCGCCCTGCCCAATGTGGTCTCCGTCGCCGCGGTAGACCAGTCCGGCACAAAGGCGAGCTTCTCCAACTACGGCCCCGGGCTCTCCATCTCCGCGCCCGGCGTGCAGATCCTCACGCTCTCCGCGAACAACGACGTGCACTACCTGAGCGGCACCTCCCTCGCGACGCCCTTCGTGACCGGGGTGGCGGCCCTCCTCCTCTCCGTCGATTCGACCCTGACGAACGTGGAGCTGTGGAACATCCTCAACGAGACCGCGACGCCGGTCGGCTCGAGGTACAACACGAACTACGGCTGGGGCATCCTGAACGCGTGGAACGCGATCAATGCCCTCAACCAGCCCTTCATCTCCGTGAACGCCTACCCGAGCACCGTCTCGCGAAGCTCGACCTTCCGCGTCGGCTGGACGATCCTGGGTCCGGCCGGCATCCCTGTCTCCGACACCCACGTGGTCTGGGGCGCGGACCCGAACAACCTGGGGAACGCGACGCCGGCGCAGAGCGGGGCGACGCGCCAGAACTTCACCGCCTCGGACCTGCAGATCCCCGGGAGCGCGAACACCCTCTACTTCAAGGTCGTCGCGACGGTCAACGGCACCCGCTACGAGTCCCGTGAGTACACGGTGACGGCGTCCCAACTGCCCGACTTCCTCGTCGAGCTCATCCAACTCCTGTCCTCGAACCTGCTGTACCTGGCCCTGTTCATCCTCGTCCTCGCGGCCGTCGTGGCCTTCGTGCCCCACCGCCGTGTGCGCGCGGCCCGCCGCCAGATGTACCGCGCGCGGACCGTTGCGCCCGCCCCGCGATACTACGCAGGCCCACCGCCGGGACCTCCGCCCGCCCATCCGGCCCAACAGGTCCAAGCGAGATCCGCCCCGCCGCCCGTGGAGTTCATCCGGCCTTCGCCGCCGCCCCAGCCCGTGCGAGCGCCTGCCCCGCCCCCGCCTCCCGTCGCGCCGGCGAAGAAACGCTGCCCGTCCTGCGGCACTCTGGTGAACGCGGACAACCTGTTCTGCTTCTTCTGCGGCAACCCGTTCCGCTGACCGCGACGATCCCGGAACCGAGTCACTTCGACGGCTTCTCGTGTTCGTAGAACTCGAAGGCGGACATGGGCTTCGAGTAGTCGAGGCGCCACGCCTTGTCCGGCGGCCGCTTGCCGAGCGCCCGGGCCATCTCCCGCACGTGCACCGGGATCGATCCGCAGCAGGAGCCGATGAAGTTTATACCCAGGTCCCGCGCCGCGCGGGCGTACTGGGCCATCTCCCGTCGGGAGAGCATGAGGGTCTCCGTCTCGAAGGGGAAGGCCTTCGAGGCGGTGAAATCGGGCTCGTCCGCGGTCGTGCGGTAGGCGGTGGGCTGGCACGCCACGAAGCCCCGGACGGCCTTGCGCATCTCCTCCGCGATGGGCAGCATGAAGGTGGGGTTGCGCAGGCAGTTCACGCCCACGATGTCCGCGCCCGCGTCCCGGAGGGCCCGGGCGCACTCCGCCGGCGTGTGCCCGTCGTAGGAGACCGGTCGCTTGTCGAAGGACATCGTGACCATGGCCGTGGCCCCGGCCTTCTTG
>JBBSVS010000006.1:961-9504 GCA_038046665.1 Thermoplasmatota archaeon | reverse complement strand
CGAAGAGCTTGCGCACGCGGTCCTCGGACCTCCTGTCCTTGGGGTCGTACATCCAGGTGAGGCTGAGGTTCGCGGCGACGAGGACGTCGTCCTTCCCGGCGGCCTTCGCGAGGCGGACCGCGGAGCGGTTGATCTCCTTCACCTGCCCCGCGTGGCCCGTCGTCGCGAGCTTGTCGCGGCTCGCGTAGAAGGCGAGGGCCTGGACGACCTCGGCACCTGCGTCGACGAACTCACGGTGCAGCTCCTTCACGGCCTCCGGACGCTCGAGGACGACCTCCGGCGTGAAGGGGCCCGCCTGGACGTAGCCGCGCTTCTCGAGCTCGAGGAGATACCCGCCGTCCCCGAGGACGACGCCTTTCGACAGGCGCTCGAGGATGTCCGGCTTGTCCCTGGACCGGCGGGTCGCCTTCTTCGTGGCCATGACACAGGAAACGGGTCAAGAGGTCTTATAGATTCATCCGGGCCGCAGGCTTTAGGCGCGGTCGGAGGATAGGGTTCGCCGCCATGAAGGCGCAGCGGGAGGGGCAGTCCGTGTCGCAACCTCATCCGCAGATTCCTCGTTCGCCGCCCTGCGACGTCTGCGGCGGGCCGACTTACGAACGGAACTGCAAGACGGTCTGCCGCCGCTGCGGCTTCACCCGGGACTGCTCCGACCCCTGAGAAGGCTCATCGGCGCGCGACGTAATTTATCGGTAAATGACGTGATAATTCACGGCAAATGATTTAAGCCTCCCCACGCGTGGTCCCGCCGTGCATCGGGGGTGGACTGCGATGGACGAGACGTCCCCTCAGACCCAATTCGTGCGTCGCACTCTGAAGGACCGGAGGTACGGTCCGGACGAGGCGTACAGTCACGACCTCCTGAAGCTCGAGCGACTCGCTGCGAACCGGGCCCCCGGCCTGGTGGACGCGATGGCCCTTTCGAACCTCATGAGCCGTTACCCCAAGGAGACGGACGCAATCCTCCGGGAGCTCGGGGTCCAGCCCTTCGTCGATTACGAGGACGAACGGATCGCGTCCCTCGTGGCGGAGCGCGTCCGCCTCGCGGAGATGCGGCACCCCCTCGGACGCCTCCGCCAGGAAGAGCGGTTCGGGCTTTTCGAGTTCTGAGGGCCTCTTTCCGCGCATCGTACCCCGCGGTACTTGCGAAGCGTTTTTCAGCCCCTGCCGGTTCGTCAAGGGGTTGCGGGGGAGTCCCACGTGACGATCGTCATCGAGACCCAGGACCTCGTCAAGAAGTACGGCGACCTGTTCGCGGTAGACCGCCTGACCTTCGACGTCAAGAAGGGGACCGTGGCCTCCCTACTCGGTCCCAACGGCGCGGGAAAGACCACAACCGTGGAAATCCTCGAGGGGCTCCGCCGACCCTCGGACGGCAGGGCGACGGTCCTCGGCTATGACGTCACGTCGGAGTACGGGAAGATCCGCAAGCAGGTTGGCGTTCTGCCCCAGGATTTCGAACCCTTCGACCGTCTCACGCCCACGGAGGCCGTCGCCTACTGGGGCCGCCTCTTCAACCGCGCCGTCACGAAGGAGGACGTGCGGAAGCTCCTCGCAGACGTCAGCCTCTCGGAGCGGGCGAAGGTCCAGGGCATCCATCTTTCCGGCGGCGAGAAGCGGAAGCTCGGGATCGCGATGTCCCTCGTCGGCGAGCCCGAGCTCCTGTTCCTTGACGAGCCCACGACGGGGCTCGACCCGAAGGCTCGCAGGGATCTGTGGGGCCTCGTCCACCGCGTCCAGAAAGAGGGCCGGACGGTCGTCCTGACCACCCACTACCTCGACGAGGCGGAGCAACTTGCGGACGACGTCGGGATCATGCACCATGGGAAGCTTGTCGCCCGCGGGAAACCCCAAGACCTCGTGGCCACCCATGGGGCCGCAACGACAATCATCCTCGGCGGAGCGGGCCCGGCGGGGCTCCACGAGGTCACCCGGCGCGGAATCCGGGCCGTCCTGGATCACGACGACGTCCTCGTGAGGGTCTCGGACCCGTCGGAGATGAGGATCGTCCTCGCCAAGCTCTCGTCCATCGAAATCGACCTGAAGGACATGTACACGAAGCGCGGGACCCTGGAGGACGTGTTCCTCGGGCTCGTCGGCGCGAAGATGGAAGAGGGGGTGCTCCAGGAATGAACCGCATCCTCGCGGATCTCATGGCCTTCGGGAGGCAGTACCTCCGGTCCCGGATCGGCGCCTTCTTCGTCTTCATCTTCCCGATCCTGCTCATCCTGCTCTTCGGCGCGATCTTCTCCCAGACCGGTTCGAGCTCCGTCACCGTGCCCGTCCAGGATCTGGACAACTCCCTCATGAGCCGGGGCTTCTTGAGCGCCCTCAATAACACGACCGTCGTGAAGATGTCAATGATCTCGCCCACCGTGGACCTCCAGTCCTACATCAACGATAACTCCCTGAGCGTGGCCCTCCTCATCCCGAGCGGCTTCCAGCGCCAGGTCCTCGAGAGCATGCAGGCGAACGGCACGTCCCAGGTGAATGTGACCCTCTACGGTGACCCGTCGAAGTCCACCCTGGGCCAGGTCGAGGGCGTCATGGAGGCCGTCGCCGAGCAGATGAACTTCAAGCTCGTGGGGGCGAGTCGCATCATCAACGTCGACGTGAGGCCCGTCGCCTCGTCCCAGTACACGTACATGGACTACTTCCTCCCGGGCATCGTCGGCATGACGATCATGACGAGCGCGATGTACAGCATGACGTCCATCTGCGGCGAGTACCGCACCCGGCGGTACTTCAAGCTCCTCGCGACGACGACCCTGTCGAAGGCGGAGTGGCTCGTCTCGAAGATCCTCTTCTACTCCCTCATCCTTATCGTTTCTCTCGTCGTGACCGTCGGCGTGGGCATTGCGGTCTGGGGCGTCCACGTCACGATCGACGGCATGGTCATTGCTTTCATCGTGGTTGGCGCGCTCCTGTTCACGAGCCTGGGCATGCTCTTCGGGACGATCGTGAAGGACCCCGAGTCCGGCGTCGCCCTCGCGAACGCGATCGGCTTCCCGATGATGTTCCTGTCCGGGAGCTTCTGGCCGGTGGAGTCCATGCCCTCGTACCTGCAGACCGTCGCGAAGGTCCTGCCCCTCACCTACGTCAACGAAGGGCTGCGGGACGCGATGATCTTCCGGAACCTGAACAGCGCCCTCGTGAATCTGGGCGTCGTCGCGGTCCTCGCCGCCCTGTGCTTCGTGGTCGCGGCGAAGCTCGTGTCGTGGAAGGAACGGTAAGGCCCATGGAGCCCGTCTCGGACGCGGAGCTGGGGTCCCTCGTTTCGGTGGCGAAGGAGACCCTCCGGACCCACGGGCGCCCTTGTGAGGTCTCGCCGGATCAGGTCCGCGGCTGGCTCTCCACGGACACGCCCTACCCGAACCCTCCGAACGAGGAAGTCATGCGGAATCCGTATCTCCTCATCCATGAAATCGTCGAGATTGACGAGGTCCTGAAGATGGGCCTGCGAATCACAAAGGACGTGATCGTGAAGAATCTCGACGCGGTGGAGGAAGCCCACCTGCGAGCCGCGACGGTCGAACTCAGGGTCGCCTTGGACCTCGGAGCCTTCGACCACGTCCGCGGGCGCCTGGACGACGTCAGAGCGTGGTCTGAAGACCCCACGGTCTCTGAGGACAACAAACGGCAATACGCCCGCCTGTACGCTGAAACGAAAAGGGCCCTCGAGTCACGGATCGCCACGGCGCCTCAAGGACAGGAAACATCCATCCAGACGAGTACGCAAAGCATATTTAGGTGAGCCGAATTGACACGTCCGATGAAGCGCCCGAACTGGAAGGCCCTCGGTCTCGTCGGTTTCATCATGCTCGGCGCCGTGTCCGCGGCCCTCGGTTGCCCCTTCTTCCGCAACCCGGAAAACTACGTGTCCGCGGGCGGCATGGTGGGCTATGTCCAGCACCTCGTCGACGTCCACCGCAAGAAGTGAGCCCGCCGCTCACTTTGTTGGTAGCGGTGCGGCCCGCGCCTTCTCGACGATTCCCTCGATGAACTCCGTCTTCGCGTCCGTGTAGGCTTCGCGGTCGTCCCGGTACCGCCTTGCCAGGTCGTACTTGAGGGCCGCGTAGCGCCGCGCGTCCTCGGGATGGGTCCTCAGCCAGTCCCGGAACAGGAGATTGCGGGTCCAGAAGGCCCCGCCGAACTCGACCATGTGCAGGTGGTGCGTCCGCGCCACGGCGGGTCCCTTGTGGAAATAGCGGCGGTCCGGGATCTCGGCTTCGTACTCCGGGACGTACTCGTAGCCGACGTCCGCGAGCGGACCGACGCACGCCTTCGCGTCCTCGAGCCTGCGGACACCGACCAGGATGTCGAGGGTGGGCTTCGACGCGAGACCCGGGACCGCGGTGCTCCCAACGTGCTCGATTGCGAGGACCTGTGGCCCGATCTGCCGCAGGATGAGGCCCTTCTCCTCTTCGAAGAGCCGCGGCCAGCGCGCGTTGTAGGGGATGACAATCACGGGGCCTGTCTCAGGCATCGTTCCCTCCTCGACGCTTTAGCCAACGGCGGCCCACGGCGGCGAGCCCTTCGGGCAACCTCGGGACGTTCGACAGCACGGCGGCGGAGTCACCGTCTTCCGCTGCGGGCGGAATGAGGCCTTCTTCTTCGGTCAGATGGACGAGGATCGACCGCCCCCCGTCGTCCGAGGCCACGGTCCGCGCCAGGAGGGCCTTCATGGATTCGGGAACGCCGGGGTCCTTGAAGAGGCTGCGCAGCTGGGCGTGGGCCTCCGATTCGGGCAGGGCCGTGAGGTGCAAGCAAGCGTAGAGGGCCCGCAGGCGGTCGTTCGCTTCGGGGAGGGCCATCAGGGCCCGGAGGACCGTCGACCGGGTGGAGCGGTCCACGTTCGTCACGAGCCCGCGGTCCAGGTACACCGCGTAGACGAGGTGCATCGCGTGCAGGACGGTCAGGGCACCGGCCTCGAAAAGGAACGCCACCAGGGACAGAAGGCGCGGGGGCCCCCGGGCCTCGACGAGGAACACCTCGCCCTCCGTTCGCGGGAGCGGAAGGAGGTCGAAGGTTCTTTCCACGAGGGCCAGCCGGACCTCGGCGGAGGTCTGTCGTTCCCTCAGGACGGCCTCCGCGAACTCGCCGAAGACCCGAGGGTCCTGGAGGCGGGTCACGAGGTCCTCGTCGCTGTCCTCCGCCGCGTCCGCGATCCGGCCGAGAAGGGCCCGGGCCCGCTCGGACAGGAGGGAGGCTTCCGCCTCGCTACAGCGCAGGTCCGTCCTCAGAGAGTCGGCGAGGGCGTCCGCCACGGTCGCGGAGAGAGCTTCACGGTTCTTAGCCTTTCCCGCGTTCCGGAAGCGAGGTCGGTAAACCTTCATAGCGGCGAGCGGAATGGGTCCGTCCATGACCTTCGAGATGGCGATCAAGGTCTCCGACGTGCCCGCCACGGGCGTGGCGAGGGCGAAGGTCGGGAAGCACGAGCTTGCAATCGTGAAGTTCGGCGGGAACTACTACTGCCTCAACGGTGTCTGCACCCATGAGGGCGG
The DNA here is from genome assembly GCA_038046665.1 of Thermoplasmatota archaeon. Taxonomy (GTDB): domain Archaea; phylum Thermoplasmatota; class Thermoplasmata; order RBG-16-68-12; family RBG-16-68-12; genus RBG-16-68-12. The sequence goes on along the minus strand of JBBSVS010000006.1, from coordinate 4,000 downwards.
GCCCCTCGGCGAGGGCACGATCGAGGGCGACGAGCTCGTGTGCCCGTGGCACGAGGGCAAGTACAAGATCGAGAGCGGCGAGGCGGACCCGGAGACGGACTGGGTCACGGACACGAAGACCTTCAAGACGAAGGTCGAAGGCGGCTACGTCTGGATCGACCTCTAGGCGCGCGCTGGCGCCTTCCTTCCGTCCACGGGACTCCCGCCCGGAACGGATCGACCTCGAGCGTCCCGCCGGCCACCAATCCCCGCCATGGGCGTCTGAGCCGGATGGTATTTCGGAAGGCTTCAAGAGGGCTCCCCCGCTTTCCCGTATCCTACAGGGGTGCCTCATGGTCTTCGTGCGGGAAGTGATGACAAAGGACGTGATCGTCGCGGACCCGGACTGCTCCGTCCTCGACGCGGCGAAGAAGATGGCGTCGAAGAAGATCGGCGGCTTGGTCGTGGTGGAGTTCGGACGCCCGATCGGCTTGGTCACGGAGCGGGACATCCTCTGGAAGGTCACCGCGAAGGAGAAGAACCCACGCAAGGTCAGCGTGCGCGACGTGATGACGTCGCCCGTGATCACGGTGAGCCCTCTGGGAACCCTGCGGGCCGCCGCGCGGATCATGCTCGATAACAACGTGCGCCGCCTCGTGGTCACGCGCCTCGACGAGGTCGAGGGCATCGTGACGGCGCGGGATCTCACGGAGGGATTCCTCGAGACGTGGGCCCGTGCACGCAAGAGCGGCCAGGGTCCCGGCTGACGCCCCCGCGGGTCAGAGCGGGATGATCCAGAGGAAAATCAGAGCCCGGATGACCCCTCCGACCACGTTCGCGAGGACGAAACGCCAACGGGAGACCGCTTGCCCCTCCCGGTTCAGGAGGGAATAGAAGTAATTGACCGCCGTGTCGCTCATGAGCGGGATCGCGAGGAGCACGAGGAGCCCGATCCAACCCGTCTTCCGGACGAAAGCCTCGAGGACGTCCAGCACCCTTCGTCCGCGGGGATGGCGGGCCGACCATCGTTCGAGCCAGTTGTTCACGTACTTGCCGACGAAGAAGACCGCGATGGCGCCGACGCCCTTCCCGAGACCCAGGACTGCGGCCTTGAGGAACGGGCTGACCTCGGGATAGAACGGGAGGAACAGCTCCACGGGCGTGGGAAGCGCGATGGCCGCAGCCACCGCGTAGAGGAAAAGCCCCACCAGGTAGCCCACGGACCCGGCAGACTCCAACCCGAGAAGGAACGGGATGACGGCGAACCCTCCGCGCCCGACGCGAGGGGGCGAGATGGCGGAAGGACGCTAAAGGCTTCCGCCCGAATCGCTCCGGCCGATTGCGGGGAGCGAGATACCCTGTCGGCGAGCCCGCGCGAGGAGGCCGTTCCAGATACGATTGGCGAGCCTCAGGGTCTCGGCCGACGTGTGACGGCTGTACCGAAGGGACCGGATGTCCCGCCCGAGCGTCCCGTGCTTCTTCAGCTCGACGTAGGCTCTGCGACCGGTGGTCAGGACCTCCCGAGCGAGATCGAACACGACCATGTGGGCGGCACCCGTGAACCAAATCGCCATCTCCCGCATCTCGTCCCGGTCGCCCGCGTCGATCGCGTTGAGGAGCTTGCCGTAGTCCTCATAGGCCTCCAGGAGTGCGCTCCGCGCAGCCTTGCGGAACCGGGACGCCGCGGGCCGCATCGCGTGGGCCTTGAGCCTTCGCAGCAGCCCAGCGGGGTCGTAGAGGGGACGCAAGGATCGCCAGCCGCCGAGAGCCTCCTCCATGTCCGAACGCGAACCGAGGACCTCGTCCTCCGCCTCCTCCCGCGTCATCTGGAGGACTGTGACCAGGTAGCCACGGTGCATGCGATGTCCGATCTCCCTTCGGGGTCGCCGGACGACGACTAGGAAATCGATGTCGGAGTGCGCGCGATCCTCGCCCGAAGCCACGGATCCGTACACCCCGGCCGCGACGAGGTTCCGGCCTTCTTGGATCCGTAGGCGCGCCGCGAGCTCCTCGGCGGCCTGGAGGCGCGACAGGCGCTGCATGGCGCCACGATGGAGGGGTCCGGAGATGAGCGTTTTGCCCAACCCTCCGCTGGGTTTATGGTCTCGTTCGGCCTCGCGCAGGCCATGAAGTTCTCAAGTGTCGCCGTCGTCGTCAAGGACGCCAAGAAATCGGCCCAGTGGTACAAGGAGAAGCTGGGCCTCGGGATCCGCTCCAAGGCAGGACACTGGATCACCGTGGCCCCGAAGGATTCCAGCGTCAAGATCCACCTGTGCGAGGAGTTCTATCCGCTGGAACCGGGGAACACGGGTTTCGCCTTCGTGAGCAAGGACGTCGCCAAGGAGCAGAAGCAGCTGGAGTCCCGCGGCGTGAAGTTCACGACGCCCACGACGAAGGAGGACTGGGGCACCTACGCGATGTTCGCGGACCCCGACGGGAACGAATTCTGGATCGTCCAGGACTGAGGTCCGACCTCAACCGAACAGGTCCCCGTAGGAGCGCTCCACCAAGGCGTTCTCGCCCTTCAGGATCCGGCCGATCTCGTCGTCGAGTCGCTTCCGCGCGAAGGCGGGCAGATCCTCGCGGCCCGGGAGGGACTTCTTCGGCAGACGGCGGAAGGACTTGCCGTAGTCCTCGAGTCAGCCCACGACCTCCTCGCGGTAGGCCTTCCTCGTCGGCTTGGACCACCGCATGCACATCTTCGTGTGCGGGAGGGCGTAGCACTCCACGAGGTTCGAGATGATTCGGTCCATCTCCTGGTAGGTCTCCTGAACCGGGTGTACTGGATCACGGTGCCGACGGGCCGCGTGTAAGGGCCCCGCCAAGGTTGATGACCCCACGCCGGATAGCGGGGTTCGGATGGCGTCCAACGCTCACGAGCCCAAGGTCGATCTTCAGCGGCGTCTGGCAACGGCCATCGCCATCGCGGTGGCCGCATCCGTCCTCGAGGTCGTCGGCAGCTGGCTCTCCGGCTCCCTCGCCCTCCTGAGCGACGCGAGCCACGTCGGGACGGACGCCCTCGCTCTGGGCCTGAGCCTGTGGGCCCTCCGCCTCTCGAGC
>JBBSVS010000006.1:0-951 GCA_038046665.1 Thermoplasmatota archaeon | reverse complement strand
TCCTCGTGGCCATCGCGGGCTACCTGGGCCTCCAAGCGTACGCGCGGTACCTGAGCCCGCCCCTGATTCAGGCCGGCATCATGTTCTCCGTCGGCCTTGCGGGCCTCGTCGCGAACCTCGCCATGCTCGTCCTCCTTAAGGACTGGGCGAAGCAGAACATCAACGCCCGCGGCGCCTTCCTGCACGCCTACGGAGACACCCTCGGATCCGTCGGCGTCGTGGTCGCCGCGGTCCTCATCCAGATCACGGGGATCCAGCGCTTCGACATGGCCATCGCGGCCTTCATCGTCTTCCTCATCCTGTTCAGCGCGTGGCGGCTGCTGCGGGACACGGTCCGCATCGTCCTCGAGGCCACGCCTGCGGGGTTCAAGCCCGCGGAGATCGCGAAGGCCATCGAGGCCATCCCGGGCGTCAAGGGCGTCCACGATCTCCACGTGTGGACCGTGACCTCGGGCCTGTACGCCCTCACCAGCCACGTCGTCGCGGACGCCAGCGCGTCCGTCCATGACGCGTCCCACCTCGTCGGCCGCGTCCAGGAGAAGCTGCGGGAGCGGTTCGGCATCGCCCATGCGACCCTCCAGGTGGACTCCCTCCAGCACGAGATCATCGCCTCGTCGGACGTCGAGAAGCGCCCCTGACCCACCGCACAAGGTTTTTCCGACATCGTTCCTTCGCCGCAGCGGGCAGGTCATGGAAAAGGCGGATGTCATCATCGTAGGCGGCGGCGTCATCGGGACGAGCATCGCCTTCCACCTCGCGAAGCGTGGCGTGAGGGACGTCCTCCTCCTGGAGCGGTCCCACCTCGCCGCGGGCTCGACGGGAAAGAGCGTCGGCATCGTCGAGACGACCTATGGCACGGAGGTGAACGTCGCGCTGGCGAAGGCGGGCTACGAGGAGCTGAGCCGCTTCCCCGACGTGACGGGGGAGACCGCGGACTTCCATGCGAGGCTG
>JBBSVS010000005.1:0-4515 GCA_038046665.1 Thermoplasmatota archaeon | reverse complement strand
GCGTGGACGAGGCCCAGGCCATTGTGAAGGGGGACCACGCGAAGACCTGGGACGAGGCCCTCACCTACACCGCGAAGGCCATGGACGAGTCCAAGCGCTTCATCCTCGAGCACGCCTTCGCGACAATCCCCGCCAAGGAGGAGCTCCGCGTCATCTTCACGCCTGCATTCCTGCGGCACATCATCCCTTTCGCCGCGTACAGCCCGCCGGGCAAGTTCGACGGGACCGGTCTGGGGTTCTACATGGTCACGCCTCACGAGGACAGGCCGGAGATGCTCAGGGAGGCCTACTACGCCGGCATTCGGAACACGGCCGTCCACGAGGGCTACCCGGGCCACCACCTCCAGCTCGCTTGCGCGAACCTGAACCCATCCTACGCCCGCCAATTGTCCACCGCGGTGGAGTCCATCGAGGGCTGGGCCCACTACTGCGAGCAGATGATGAAGGAGCAGGGCTTCGGTGCGGACCCGGCCACTCGGGTCGCCCAGATGCTTGATCAGATCTGGCGGGCCTGTCGCATCCTGATCGACGTGGACCTGCACTGCGGCCGTATGACCTTCGACGAGGCGGTCGACTTCCTCGTGAAGGAGGCTGGGATGGAGCGGCCCGGTGCTGTGGCGGAGATGAAGCGGTACTCCTTCACGCCCGCCTACCCGCTCTCCTACCTCGTCGGCAAGCACCTCATCCTGACGCTGCGCAAGGAAGTCCGGAAGGGGTTGGGGAAGCAATACTCGGAAAAGCTGTTCCACGACACGTACCTCTACGCGGGCTCGATCCCTATGACGTACATGCGGCAGATCTTCGCGTACAAGGTGAAGGAGCTCCAGAAGCTGCGGAAAAAGGGGCTCTAAAGGGGAAAGGAGGCGGGGCCCGTCGGACCCCGCCGGAGGGACTACGACATCATGCCGTAGTCGTGGTCCCACGTGTAGTTGTGGTCGTACATGTACTGCTGGCAGTACTGGTAGTTCTGGCAGCCGCAGCCGCCGCCTCCCATCATGCCGCCGCCGTACATGCCCGATCCGCCGCCCATCATCCCGCCGCCGTAGCCGCCCTGCATGCCTCCGTTCATGCCCCCACTGTACGCGGGTTGCGCGGGAGCCGCGAGCGTGGCAGCGCTGACGACCCCCACCCCGACGAGGGACAGGGCCGCAAGGGCCACGAGGACACCGGTCTTCATGTTGCACCTCCTGAGGTCCCTATGGAGTGAAACAGCCCTTGAGGGCATCCTGAAACGGGGTGAAACCGGTTTCAGGAACCCGGAACAACCCCGGGGAAAGGAGGTCACCGCTGCGGGTGGGCGACGATCCGGACGCGGTTCGTCATGCCGTGGGCCTCGCGCACGACGATGCCCTTCGTCTCGAGCTTGTCCAGGACGCGGGTGACCTTGGCCTTCGAGAACACGCCCAGGCCGACGATGTCCTTCTGGAACATGGTCCCCCCGTGCTCCCGGATCTCCAGGTACATCCGCTTCTCGTCCTCGTCCAGGAGCTTCAACAGGGTGAGCTCGTCCACGGGCTCCTCGGGCGCCGAGGTGGGGGCGGCGACCGTCGCAGCCTGGACCGACGGATCCGGGATCGGCGTCCTGCTCGGCGTTCCGAGGGTCGCGGGCGAGTCCCTCTTGGCGGATCGGAGTCGGAACACAAGGAAGAGCGTGCCTGCGAAGAGGGCCACCGAGACGATCAGGATGGTCCATTCGAGCGGGCCGGGGCCCGTGGTCTGCGTTGTGGTCGTGCCCCCGCCCATCATCCCGCCCCCGCCTCCCCCCAGCATGCCGCCGAACGTGTTGTGGGTGTATAGCGTGGAGGCGGAAAGGACCATGCCCACGACGGCGATTCCCGCGACGAGGACGATGAGGAGGGCCGAGCTGTCGTCCTGGGCCATGTAAACCCTTCAGGGAGATTCGCGGGCCTTAAGGGTTTGGCTCGTATCGTTCGAGGAATCCTGCATGGCGTACGTAGGGCACCGGAGGGACGGACGGGGCGCGATTCGTAGGGGAAGGACGATACCTTAATATCGGCCCCTCCGCATCGCGCGCCGCGGAGAGACCATGAAGAGCATCGACGCCCTCATCAAGAAGGCCCTCGAGTACAAAGAGAAGGGCCTCTCGGAGAAGGAGATCGCGGACGAGCTCCACTTGTCCGGCGAGACGGTCACCTGGCTCCTGACGCGGGGCGTGAAGGGCGGGGAGCCGCCCAAGGACGTGAAGATCGGCTGGCGGTCCGTCGGCGTCTACGGGAACCGCATCGGGTTCATGGCCGCCGCGATGACGGACCTCATCCTCGAGGAGATGGAGAAGCAGAACTTCGAGCCGGATTCGGTCATGGGGATCGCCCTGAACGGGATCCCCTTCGCGACGCTGATCAGCGAGGACATGGGCAAGGAGCTCATCGTGTATCGCCCGAGCCAGGAGCGTCACGGGAAGGGCGGGGCCTTCTCCTCGAACACGGCCAACCCGCAGGGCAAGAAGGTCGTCCTCATCGACGACGTCGTATCCACGGGCGAGACCCTCAAGGGCGCGATCACGGACCTGCAGGAGATCGGCGGCACGCCCGTCCTGATTGTGGTCCTCGTGAACAAGACCGCGGTCGACGACATCCTCGGCGTCCCGATGCGCGCGCTGATCCGGGCGCGTGCGATCGCGTAGACGTGGGCCCGCAAACCTTTAGGCCTGGGGCCTCTTCCATGCCCCTCGGTCGATTCGCCTGACGCACTGGTACGACGAGCTCCTCCTCGACGCGAAAGCCTACGTGGGCTCGAAGCCGGACCTCGTGATTAACGGCGGGCTGAGCGTCAGCGGACTGCAGCACGTCGGCCGACTGCGTGGCGAAATCACGCTTGCCCAGCTTCTCACCCGCAGCTTCCGCGAGGAGGGCCGCAAGGTCGTGCAGAGCCTCGTCCTCTACACCCAGGACGAGTGGAAGTCCAAGGAGGGCCAGCTCTCCCAGTTCCCCGGGGACGAGGGCAAGAAGTACATCGGCCGCCGCCTGATCGACGTCCCGGACCCGAAGGGATGCCACAAGAACTGGGTGGACCACTACTGGCGGGACTTCGGCGGCGTGCTGGACCGCTTCACCCCGGACATCCGGATTGTGACCACGACGGACACGTACAAGAACCCGGAGATGCAGGCGGTCGTGAAGGACTTCGTGGCCCGCGCGGAGGAGGTCCGGGCGCTCATCAACAAGTACCGCGCGCGCCACCCGTATCCCACGGGCTGGCTCCCCTTCGAGGCCTTCTGCGAGGCCTGCGGGAAGATCGGTGCGAAGACGGTGGCCCTCGAGGGCGCCATGGCCGTCTACGAATGCCCGAAGTGCGGCGCCAAGGGCAAGTCGTCCATCGAGAAGGGAAAGCTCAACTGGCGGCTCGAGTGGGCCGCCCTATGGAAGGTCTACCAGGTGGACATCGAGCCCTTCGGGAAGGACCACGCGACGCCCGGAGGTTCGCGGGACTCGTGCAAGGAGGTGTGCGAGACGCTCCTCCGGACCCGCGCGCCCATGGGCATCCCCTACGAGTGGGTCGGCATCGCGGACCGCGGGAAGGACCTGGGCGACATGGGCTCCTCGGACTTCATCGGCTTCACCCCGGCGCAGTGGGTCGAGTTCGGGGACCCGGAGGTCCTCCGCTACGTGTACGCCTGGAACCCGATCGCCCGCCGCATCGTCCTGGACCTCTCACGGGTCGATTCCTACCATGACACCTACGACATGGCTGAATCCGCATTCTATTCCGAGGAGCGGGAGGGGGACGAGGAGGACCAAGCCCGCTCCTACGAGCTCGCCCAGATGCAGCCCCTTCCGGAGGACGAGCCCTTCGCCCTCTCCTACCGCCATGCGTCCTTCCTCGCCCAGATCGGCCCACAAGAAGACCGCCTCGAGTGGTGTTTGGGAAGGATGCGGGACACCGGCATGCTGGACCGCGAGCTCACCGACTTCGAGGAGGCGCGTGTCGACCGGCGGCTGAAGCAGTCCCTCGTTTGGGTCACGAAATACGTGCCTGAAAACCGCGTGGTGCTGTTGGAGTCCCTCACGCCCGACGTGGAGAGGACCCTCGATGAGAAGGACCGCGAGGCCCTGCGGATTTACGCGGAACGGGCGGCGAAGGTCGAGTGGAACGAGGATGCGATCAAGGAGTCGATGGTTTCCCTCACCAAGCTCGGGAAGCTCCCCGTGGAGACCAACCGCTTCTTCCGCGACCTGTACCTGGTCCTGCTGGGACAGGAGCGCGGTCCGCGCGCGGCCCCCTTCCTCGCGGTCCTCGAGAAGGACTGGGTCGTCCGGCGTCTCCGGGACGCGTCCCACTAGGAAAAGGCAAAATACGACCTGCTCATTGGAACGCGGGTCCGATAGCCCCGTGGTCTAGCGGCCAATGATGCGAGGCTCTGGATCGGCCCCTCGCGGGCCGAGGGGAGACCTCGCGACGGCAGTTCGAATCTGCCCGGGGCTATCCGCCTTTTTCCCTCAGGCCACCACGCGGACCGCTTTCGGCAAAACCTGGAAGTGCTTGGGATGCCGGCCT
>JBBSVS010000004.1:0-1600 GCA_038046665.1 Thermoplasmatota archaeon | reverse complement strand
GGCGCGGTCGTCACGAAGGACGTCCCGCCCCACGCCCTCGTCGCCGGCGTGCCCGCGAAGGTCGTGGGATGGGTGTGTGAGTGCGGGCGTCCGCTCGACGCGAAGATGCGCTGCGCCCACGACGGCAAGACGTTCCCCGAGCTGAAGCCCAAGAAACCCGCGCCTCGCCCTCGTCGCCATAAATGACCGGCGAAGATTCATAGCCCCCTCCCCCTTTGCGCGGCCGATGATCCCCATCGCCCGCCCCCTCCTCGGCGAGGAGGAGTTCGCCGCGGTCAAGGAAGTCCTGGAGTCCGGTCATCTGGCCCAGGGCCCCAAGGTGAAGGCCTTCGAGGACGCCTTCGCCGCCTACCTCGGCCGCAAGCACGCGATCGCCACGAGCAACGGCACGACGGCCTTGCACATTGCCCTCCTAGCCCACGGGGTCCACGCCGGGCAGGAGGTCCTCATCCCCCCACTCACGTTCTTCGCGACCGCCTCCACCGTCCTCATGTGCGGCACCAAGCCCGTCTTCGTCGACGTCGACCGGGCTTCCTACAACATGGACTCGACCAAGGTCGCGAACGCGATCACGCGCAGGACCGCCGCGGTCATGCCCGTGCATCTGTACGGCCAGACGGCGGACATGGACCCCATCCTCGAGGCCGCAAAGGACCACGACCTCCCCGTGATTGAGGACGCGGCCCAGGCCGCCGGCGCGGAGTACAAGGGCAAGAAGGCGGGCAACCTTGGGACGACCGCCTGTTTCAGCTTCTACGCGACGAAGAACATGACCACGGGCGAGGGCGGCATGGTCGTCACCGACGACGACGAGATCGCCGTGAAAGCGCGTTTGCTCCGGTCGCACGGGGAGGCGTCCAAGTACGAGCACGTGATCGTGGGCTACAACTTCCGCATGACGGAGATCGCCGCGGCGATCGGCCTCGTGCAACTCAAGAAGCTCGAGGGATGGGTCCGGAAGCGACGGGAGAACGCGAAGGTCCTCACGAAGGGCCTCGAGGGGATCGAGGGCCTCGTGCCCCCCGCGGAGGGCAACTGGATGGTCCACTCCTACTACCAGTACATCGTCCGCGCGGAGCCCGGGTTTCCCCTGTCCCGGGACGAGATCGTGTCCACCCTGACGGAGGAGGGCGTCGGTTGCCGGCCTTCGTACCCCGCCCCGCTCTACAAGCAGAAGGCCCTGCGGGACCTCAAGGTCCGCGGGAAGTGCCCCGTGGCGGAGCAGGTCATCGGGCGTCTCTTCGAGCTGCCCGTGCACCCGGCCGTCGGGCCGAAGGACCTCGAGACAATCGTCGAGGCGGTGGACCGCCTTGCGAAGCCCTCGTGAGCGCAAGGGGTCGAGGGCAAGGTTGATAGGGCCGTCCGCGGGATAGCCGGCCCGGAGGCGGGGTCCCCTGATCTGTCCCACCTGCGGCACGTCGAACCGAGACGAGGCCCTCTTCTGCAGGTACTGCGGGGCCGACCTGTCCAAGGTCCCCAAGCCCGCGGCGCCCGCGCCTCCGTCCGCCCCGGTGCCGCCTCCGGCCGCCTCCATGGCGGTTCCTCAGCCTCCGCACATCACCCCCCGCCCGGTCCGCCCGCGCGCTTGGTGGCACGGGCT
>JBBSVS010000003.1:0-1125 GCA_038046665.1 Thermoplasmatota archaeon | reverse complement strand
AGCGCCCCGCTCGCCCGCTGGGGATCGCGGTGGCCCCCGCGCGTTCGCGCGCGCGCTCGTGATCGTCTTGCCGTGGTGGTTCCTGGTCCTCACCGTCGGTGGCGTCGTCTGGGGCCGCGCTCCGCGGGGGGCGTTGGTGTGGTCGCTGCCCGTCGTTGCGGCGACGCTGGCGCCCGCGCTCCTCGCCTACGTGGAGCCGCGCGCGCTGCTCCTCCTGGTCCCCGCCGGCTGCATCTTCGCGGCGGCCGCCGACGTGCGCGCCGCCGAGGTCACGGCGCGGAACCCGGGCTTTCCGCGCGCCGCGAGCGTCGCGCCGCTCGCCGTGGCCGTGCTGCTCCTGCTGCCCACGGCGCGCGATCTCGCCCGCTCGTGGCCGCAGGACCTGCCGCTCCAGCGCGTGGCCAGCGCGCGCCGCGCGGTGGGCGATGCGCTCGAGCGCCGGCTGGCGGCGGGCGCCGTGCTCGTGGCGTGGCACCCCGCCGTCGCGATCTACGCGGGCCGCGACTGGCGCGTGCTCCCGTACGACGGATTCGAGCGCATCCTCGGCTATGCCCGCTACCAGGGCGCGAGCGCGCTCGTGTTCTCGACCTTCGAGCCGTCACCACTGCGGGAAGCGCCGCGCGCGTTCACCGTGGTGCTGCTGGATTCGGCGGCGGCGGGAACGGGCGGGAACCTGCGCCTCGAGCCGGTCGAACAGACACCGCTGCTGTTCGTCGGACGCCTGGCGCCGGAGCCGGCCCGCTGAACGGTGCGCGGCGCTGGCCCGCGGTCGTGCTTCCCGCGCTCGCCGCCGGTGCGGCGGTGTGGTCGCTGGTGCCCGCGGCGATCTGGTGGGACGGCGCCGACGCGCACTACTTCGCCGGCGCGTGGCAGACGTGGCTGTGGGGCTCGCTCGTCGCGCTGCTCGTCGCGGCGCTCGCGCTGGTGCTCTCGCGGGCTCGCGCGGTGGCGAGCCTGGCGGATGCGTGGAACCGGGTGATCGCGTGGCGCACGGCGACGTTCCTGCTCGCGGCGGGCGGCGTTCTCGCCGTCCTCGCCGCGCTCACGTCGCTGTTCGTGTTCTCCGGCAACCCGCGCAACGTGGACGGGTTCGCGCAGCTCTTCCAGGCGCGCATCTTCCTCGCC
>JBBSVS010000002.1:0-1022 GCA_038046665.1 Thermoplasmatota archaeon | reverse complement strand
GACGGCATCGCCCTCGCGATCCGTCCGGCCCACATGTCCACGGACGGGGACACGATCCTGGGGTTCTGCACGCGGAGGGGCAAGGGAGATCGCCCGGACTTCCGTGCCTTCGACGCGGTCCACCACGTGGCCGTGCGGGAGGTCGCACGCGCCGCAGTCCAAGCGGTCCGCGCGGCCCGGAGCCTCGGCGGCGTCCCGGGCCTCGCGGGTCGAAAGGGCTGAGGACTCACGTCAAGCTCCTCTCGTGCACCACGATCCCGAACTCGGGCAGGTGCTTCAGGAACGGCGCGGGATCCAGGACCTCCGGCGGGAAGGCCCCGCGACGGTCGATCTCGCCCGCCTCGAGCATCAGGGCCGACATGACCATCGGCGCGCCCACCGGATAGGCGGTCGCGTTGAACCCGTACTTGCGATAGCATTCCTGGTGGTCCAGGGCCATCCAGAGCATCCAGCCGGCCTTCTCCCCGTCCTTCAGACCGCGCACGACCACGGCCAGGGACGCGGTGCCCCTCGCCTTGTCCGCCAGGGTCTTCGGGTCCGGCATGAGGGCCGCGAGCATGTCCCGGGGCGCGACCTTCACCTTCTCGCCCGTGGACTTGACCTCGCCCTCGATCGGGGCGCCGCGGTGCAGCCCGAATCGCTGGAAGACCTTCAGGGCGTGGGCCAGATCCTCGGGGATCGCGATCTTGAAGTCCATGGACTGCAGGCCCTTACCGATGAACAGGGGCAGGGTGTTCGTCTCCTCGTGGTCCACGTTGTACACGGTCAGCGGGCCGACGGGCGGCGGGAAGTCGAAGACCTCCTCGCCCTCGAGGGACCCCAGGCGGACGAACCTCCCATCCCGGTAGGCGAGGGCGGGCATGAGGACCTCCTCGATCAGGGTGTCCGCGGACCATAGCGACGCGAACTCGTAGCCTTCGACGCTGCCGTTGTCCCCGTCCCGCACGAGGATCTCCTGTACCTCGTCGAGGCGGTCCGCGCCTATGCGCGCCAGTAGGTTCGAGATGCCGGGATCCTGGCCC
>JBBSVS010000001.1:0-1253 GCA_038046665.1 Thermoplasmatota archaeon | reverse complement strand
GGTGGGTGAAAGTGGGAAACCGCGAGAAAGGGAAAGGGTCCGGCTCGTCCGGCCCGTTCGCGAAAGTAACGCCTTTCGTTGAGCTGCGATCAGGCCGAAGATCGGAGTCAAGGACGCCATTCCGACATCATTGCTGAAGATGTGGGCGGACCTCAAATCAGATAGCATCGACCGGATGGAGGCAAACGATGAGATGAGCACGCTCATCGGGAGTTTCGGCCGACATGCACCTTAGTCGAAAGCCCTTTCGGTCGGCGGCGGACGCGCGACTCGACGACCGCGTGCACGATCCCGGGGGCGTAGGACTTGACGATCCGAGTGCGGGCCGACTCCACCTCGTACCAGCGGGAGCGGGCGGCCGCCGAGAAGCGCCGCACGGGCTCCCCGGGGAACTGCTCCTTCGGGCAAAGCTCGTGATAGACCACGGTCCCTGTGCCTCGCAGGCACTCGAAGGCCACATCCAGGTAGTCCCGCGCGGAGAAGTGGCCCATGAGGACCACATCCGCCACGCCGCGCGGGGCGACCTCGCGGCAGTCCCCGAGACGGGGCACCACGTTCGTCACCCGGTTGAGTCGCAGGTTCTCCAGCAGATAGCGGAAACTGACCGGGTTGAGCTCGCAGGCATGGACCGTGCGCGCCTTGGAGTGGACCGCGATGGGGAGGGTGAAGTACCCGATGCCCGCGAAGAGGTCCACGACCACATCGCCCGGCCGCACGAGCTTCACCAGGGAGACGCGCTCGGCCAGGTTCCCGGAGGAGAACATGACCCTTGCCACGTCGAGCTTGTACCGGACCCCGCCCTCCACGTGCACGGTCTCCGTGCGCGATCCCAGGAGGACCCGCACCTCGGGCGTGCGGAAGACCCCGCGGATCCCGGAGACGTCCTCGACGACGGTCTCCGCACGGAGCACGTCCGCGAATGCGCGCGCGATCTTGCCTTCGTAGGGACGGCCTGCCTCCGCGATGCGGAGGACCAGGACGTCGCCGATGCGCTCCCACTTCTTCGGCGCCGCGTCCCAGGGGACCCCGAGGGCCTCGAGCCGCTGCCGGAGTTCCTCGAGAGAATCGCCCTTCCCCGGGCGCGGTTCCAAGGGAGAGACGTCGCGAATCGTCGCACCGAACGCCCGGAGGTCCACCGCCGGTTCGCCCTTCAGCGGGATGAGCACGTGGCCTTCCCGCTTCGTCATCCGGACGCTGCGATCGATGACGCCCTGCGCGTGGAGCTCGCGCCTCAACGCCTCGGCGCGCGCGAA